>NZ_JBFUEB010000003.1:0-125529 GCF_056404395.1 Rhizobacter sp. P2_D12
CCGCCGGCCCCCGTGCCACCCGCCCCGGTTCCGCCCGGGCCCCCGGCCCCCGGCCTGCCGCCGCTGTCGGCCGCCTTGCCCCGCCTGCGCGGCACCAGCATCTTCCCGGACAAGGGCTGGACCGACACCACGACCGGCGCGTGGGCCAACATCCCCGAGTTGCCGACGGCCGGTGCCAACGTGGCCCGCCTGTTCATCCAGCCCTTCGACTTCAGGAACGGCACGGCCTTGCTGCCCGGCGAGTCGCTCGCCAAGCGCCTGCAGGCCTCCGTGGCCCAATGGGGCACGCTGATCGACTGGTGTCTGTCGCAGCGCATGCACGTGATCCTGGCGGTCACGCTCGACGTCAACTGGCCCGCGCGCGGCGTGTGGCCGGACGACGGCCGCGCGCTGTGGTCCGACCCGTCGGCGCAGGCCGAATTCGTCGAGGCCTGGAGCGAGCTGGCGCAGCAGTTCGCCGGCGTGCAAGGCATCGTGTTCGAGCTGCTGAACGAGCCGCAGGGCCGCACCGATGCCGAGATCGACAACAACCATGCGCTGGCCAAGGATGCGTGGAACCAGCTGCACCAGCTCGCGCTGGCCCAGATCCGCCACGTCGATGCCGACCGCTGGGTGATCCTGGAGCCGGTCTGGGGCGACCCGAACAACTTCGCCGATCTGGCGCCCAACGGCGATGCGAAGACCGTCTACAGCTTCCACTGCTACGGCCCGCACTATTTCACGCACCAGGGCGTCGGCGACTACCCGGCTGCCGGCACGGTGCACTACCCGGGCGTCACGCGCGACAGCCCGTGGACGCCGGAGCAGGCCTGGAACAAGGCCGCGCTCGCCGCCGGCATGCAGCCGGCACTCGACTACGCGGCCGCCCACTCGGTGCGCATGATGGTCGGCGAACTCGGCTGCACCCGCGCCGCGCCGCCGGCCGACCGCGCAGCCTGGGTGGCCGACGCGATGTCGATTGCCGAAGCGGCCTCGCTGGACTTCGTGTACTACCAGTACGACGGCTGGGGCGTGCCCAGCGATTTCGCGCTGGGCTGGGCCTTCGAGAACTCGTCGGTCAGCGCGACGGTGCTGGCGTCCTTCGCGCTGAACAAGACGGCCTGACGACTCAGGCGAGGTCGAACCGGTCGAGGTTCATCACCTTGGTCCACGCCGCCACGAAGTCCGCGACGAACTTGCCGCGGGCATCGGTGCTGGCATAGACCTCGGCGATGGCGCGCAACTGCGCGTTCGAACCGAAGACCAGGTCGGCGCGCGTGGCGGTCCAGCGCACTTCACCCGTCTTGCGCGCGCGCCCTTCGTACTGCCCCTTGGCATCGACCGGCTTCCATTCCGTGCCCATGTCGAGCAGGTTGACGAAGAAGTCGTTGCTCAGGCTGCCGGGCTGGTGCGTGAAGACACCGTGCTTCGACGAACCCGCATTGGCGCCCAGCACGCGCAGGCCGCCGACCAGCACGGTCAGCTCGGGCGCGGTCAGCGTCAGCAACTGCGCGCGGTCCAGCAGCAGTGCCTCGGCCGGCACGGCGAACTGCGCCTTCTGGTAGTTGCGGAAGCCATCGGCGACCGGCTCCAGCGGCGCGAACGACGGCACGTCGGTCTGGGCCTGCGATGCATCGGTGCGGCCCGGCGCGAACGGCACGCTGACCTCCTGCCCGGCCGCACGCGCGGCCTGTTCGACGGCGGCACTGCCCGCCAGCACGATCAGGTCGGCCAGCGAGATCTTCTTGCCACCCGACTGCGCCTGGTTGAACTCGGCCCGGATGCCTTCCAGCACCTGCAGCACCTTCGCCAGTTGCTCCGGCTGGTTGACGGCCCAGTCCTTCTGCGGCGCCAGGCGGATGCGCGCACCGTTCGCGCCGCCGCGTTTGTCCGAGCCGCGGAAGGTCGACGCCGACGCCCACGCGGTCGACACGAGCTGCGACACGCCCAGGCCCGAGGCCAGCACCTTCTTCTTCAGCGAGGCCACGTCCTGTGCATCGACCAGCGCGTGGTCGACCGCCGGGAGCGGATCCTGCCAGATCAGTTCTTCGGCCGGCACCTCGGGGCCGAGGTAGCGCGCGCGCGGCCCCATGTCGCGGTGCGTCAGCTTGAACCAGGCGCGTGCGAACGCATCGGCGAACTGGTCGGGGTGGGCCAGGAAGCGGCGCGAGATCTTCTCGTACGCCGGGTCCACGCGCAGCGACAGGTCGGTGGTCAGCATGGTCGGCGCCTGGCGCTTGGCCGGATCGAACGCATGCGGGATGGTGCCGGCGCCGGCACCGCCCTTGGCCACCCACTGGTGCGCGCCGGCCGGGCTCTTGGTCAGCTCCCACTCGAAGCCGAACAGGTTCTCGAAGAAGTTGTTGCTCCACTTCGTCGGCGTGGTGGTCCAGGTGACTTCGAGCCCGCTGGTGATCGCGTCGGCGCCCTTGCCGCTGCCGAAGCTGTTCTTCCAGCCGAAGCCCTGGGCCTCGATGCCGGCCGCCTCGGGATCGTCCGCCACGTGCGAGGCCGCGGCCGCGCCGTGCGTCTTGCCGAAGCTGTGGCCGCCGGCGATCAGCGCGACGGTCTCTTCATCGTCCATCGCCATGCGGCCGAAGGTGTCGCGAATGTCGCGCGCAGCCGCCAGCGGGTCGGGGTTGCCGTCCGGGCCCTCGGGGTTGACGTAGATCAGGCCCATCTGCACGGCAGCCAGCGGGTTCTCCAGGTTGCGCGCGTGCACGTCGCCGTCCGCCTTGTCGTCGGACACCAGCACGGCGCCGGCCTTGTCGACGCCTTCGGAGCCGTGCGCATAGCGCAGGTCGCCGCCCAGCCAGGTCGTCTCGCGGCCCCAGTACACGTCCTGGTCCGGCTCCCACACATCGGGCCGGCCGCCAGCGAAGCCGAAGGTCTTGAAGCCCATGGTCTCGAGCGCGACGTTGCCGGTCAGGATCAGCAGGTCGGCCCACGAGATCTTCTGGCCGTACTTCTGCTTGATCGGCCACAGCAGGCGGCGCGCCTTGTCCAGGTTGCCGTTGTCGGGCCAGCTGTTCAGCGGCGCGAAGCGCTGCTGCCCGCGGCCTGCGCCGCCGCGGCCGTCGCCGATGCGGTAGGTGCCGGCGCTGTGCCAGGCCATGCGGATGAACAGCGGGCCATAGTGGCCGAAGTCGGCCGGCCACCAGTCCTGCGAATCGGTCATCAACGCGGCCAGGTCCTTCTTCAGCGCGGCGAGGTCGAGGCTCTTGAAGGCCTTCGCGTAGTCGAAATCCTTGTCGAGCGGGTCGGACTTGGCGGAATGCTGGTGCAGCAGGTCCAGGCGCAATTGATTCGGCCACCAGTCGCGGTTGGTGGTGCCGCCACCGGTTGCGCCGTGGGGGAACGGGCACTTGCCTTCGGGCTTGTCGTGGGCCATGTCGAGGACTCCTTCAGTTGCGATGCGTCCGATTCTCCGGCGAAGGATCGTCGCCCGCGTCACCAAGAAATTGATGTCGTCGATAGCGTGATGCCGACGGCTCGGATTTGCTGCGGCCGAAGATCAGCATTTTTCCGATGCGCCGGACACGCAAGCCTGCAAAGATCGGCCGGCCATTTCCAGGAGCGAGCGATGTCCAAGGCACAGCATCTCCGGCCCGAAGGAGGTCGGCACCCCGAGCCGGCCGCCCACGGCCGCACGGCTGTCGAGCCGGCCTCGCCCTCGTGGGCCGCGCAGCTCCAGCACAGCCCGCGCCTGGTGGCACAGCGTGAGCAGATCGACCGCACGTTCGGATCGGCGGCGGCAGCGCCCAACCGCACCGGCATGCCCGATGCGTTGAAGTCGGGCATCGAGGCGCTCTCGGGCATCGACATGTCGGCGGTGAAGGTGCACCGCAACTCCGACAGGCCGGCGCAATTGAATGCGCTGGCCTACGCCCAGGGCCGGGACATCCATCTCGCGCCGGGCCAGGAACAGCACCTGCCTCATGAGGCCTGGCACGTGGTGCAGCAGGCGCAGGGTCGTGTGTCGCCCACGCTGCAGGCGGGCAACGGGACGCCGGTGAACGACGACCCGGCGCTGGAGCACGAGGCGGACGCGATGGGCGAGAAAGCGCTGCAAATGAAGCCCGCAGACGGACGCATGGCCGTGCCGCTGCCGCTGCGCGAGCCCGCGTCCACGCAGGCCGTCCAGCGCAAGCTGGGGTTCGAGTTCGAGATCCACGTCAACACCGACACCGAAGGCGACGACGACGATCCCCTGGTCACCGTCAACAAGAAGACGGAGATCGACGAGATGCTCAATCTTCCCGGCGGCAAGCTGTTCGACGTCGTCAGCGACAACACGCGCGGCAACATGGTGGTCAACAAGAACGACTTCGGCAAGCTGGATCCCACCGTGCGCAACCGGAAGATTCTCGAGATCGTGACGGCACCGGTCGACGAGTTCGACCTCAACGCCAGGAACAAGCTGGCGTCCCAGATGGACACGCTGGTGCTGTTCGGCACGGCGATCCAGACGGCCACGCAGAACCTGGCCAAGCCGGTGTCGCTGCAGGCCATCTGCACCGAGTTCTCGCGCCTGCTGGCCAGCGACCTCTACACGGTGACCCCCAAGGACAACGTCATCATCGGGCGCAACCAGGAGGCGCTCGAGGCCGAGGGCGTCCGCAAGAGCGTGCAGACCAAGGTGCAGTCGCTGTCCGCGTCGCCGCACTACACCGTGGGCATCGATTTCGAACAATTGCCTCAGTACCTGACCAAGCTGATCGCGAACCCGGACCTGTCCAACCAGGAGCGGGGCGGCGTCGCGCAGAAGACCCTCCTGGGCGACGTGGCCGGCTTGGCCACCGCGCTGATGTCCGACAAGTGCATCACCGACGTGAACATCGCCGGCGTCGAGGGCGACCTGAAGGGATTCTTCCTGTCGGTCCTGATGAACCTGTCGTTCGGCAAGATCGACCAGTCCCATGCCCTGGACAAGAACTTCGCGCCGCTGCTGGGGCGTACCGACGGGGTGCTGGTGCTGAACGCCATCGACGCGAAGAAGCCGGGCGTGAAGCTGGCACTGAAGGGCAACTGGGGGCCCATCTCGACGAAGATCAAGAGCCTGACCGGAACGACCGGCGGCCATCTCTCGAAGCTGGGCGACAATTCGTTCCCCACGGTCGATGCCTACCTGAACAACCTCGTCAACGGCGCGCAGGAAGGGTTCACGCAGGCCTTCGGCGGGATGAAGAAGATGGGCCCTGAAGAGGTCGGCCCGGAGTTCCTCTTCGACAGCCGGGAAAAGGGCTTCATCTACGAGAACCGCACCATGAAGGGCGGCGATGGCGGGCGCGTGGCGATCGGCGAATGGAAGGCGTTTGCGCTGCGCGTCTTCGACGAGGTCACGGCCGTCAATACGAAGCCGACGACCAAGCTGTGAGCGGCGGTAGCGCGCCGGCGGCGGCAGACACGGCTCCCAGCGAGAGCGCACGCGCGGCGCCGCGCTGCTCCGCCGCGTCCATGGTCACCAGCATCGCCGACTCGCCGGCCACCAACGTCGCGATCGGAATGCCGTCGCGGTACAGCACGCGCGAACCCGCGGTGCGCGGCAGCTTCGGCCCGGGCAGCACGGTGCCCAGCAGGTTCGCCGGATCGGCCGCGGCCAGGCAGACCCAGCGCAGGTCGGGCGCTTGCCGCCTCACCTCGCGCATGCGCGCAACGGCCTCGGGCAGCGCGAACTGCTCGCCCGACACGCCGGCGATGAAGCGCCCGCCGCGCAGTTCGCCGCGCGCTTCCAGGCGCCGGCAGACACGCACCAGGTCACGCCACGGCGGCAGCCAGGCGGCCTCGCGTTCGAGCAGGCGCCACGCGATCACACCATAGCGGCGCAGCAGGATCCTGACCACGTGCTCGACGTCTTCGGACGCCGGCACCTCGCTGGGCGGATGCTGGCGCACGAGCGACCAGCGCCCTGCATCCTCGATGCCGAACATCGGCCGGCGCGAGCGATGCCGCGAACGGCTCGGCGCACGCTTCGATGCCGGCACCATCAGCGCACGCAGCCCGGCGAAGCTGTCGCAGTTGGCCCGCCCACGTACCACCAGTTCGGCCAGCGCGTCCTCGAGCTCGGATTGCAGCAGCCGCGTGCCGTGCAGCATCTCGTCGAAGAAGGATGCGCCGTGCGCCGCCAGGTAATCGGCCAGCCGCCGGGCGCGCGAGCCGAGTTCGGCGTCGTCGTCCAGCGCCGGTGCCACGCGGGCCCACAGCGCCGCGCTGCGCCGCGGCAGCAGCAGCACCGGCGTGGTCCGCAGCGACCCGCCGCTGCTGCGGCCGGTCGCGGTCGACGGGCGCAGCCGGGTCCAGGTGGTGCGCCCGGCGGTGCACAGGTCGTCCAGCCAGGCGCTCGCGTAGTCGCGCACGCGCGCCGGCAGGATTTCGGCCTCCCACTGGCCGGCCGGGGCTTCATAACCTTCCAGCAGCGCGAGCACGGCCGGCAGCGCTTCGGCGCCCTCGACCTGGCTGCCGGCGCCGACCTGCTGCCAATCGAACAGGAAGCGCGCGAAGTCGCGTGGTTCGACCGGCTCGATCTCCTGGCGCAGGCGCTTCAAGGTGTAGCGGTGGATGCGCGCCAGCAGGTGGCGTTCGCACCATTCGACCTCAGCCGTCGCGGGCGTGAAGCGGCCTTGCAGCACCGCGCCTTCGCCCTGCAGCCGCAGCAGTGCGTGCTCGACCTCTCCGCGCGGCAGTTGCAGCTGCGTGCACAGCGCCTCCACCGTCACCGGCCCCAGTCCGCCCAGCCGCGCACGCAGCAGCTCGCGCAGCGCATCCTCGCGCCCGGCCGGCGCGTCGTACCCGGCCGGCGGTTCGATCGCCGGCAGCGCGGTGGCGGCGGGATACAGCAGCCGCATCTCGGCCAGCCGCTCGGCCGTGGTCCACAGGCCGGCCGACAAGCGCGTGGCCCGCTTCGCGCGCGCCAGCGCCGCGAGCCACGCCGCCCAGCCTTCGTTGCCGGCTGCCTCGGCATCGGTGACGGCGCCCAGCATCGTCAAGCCTTCGTGCATCTCATCGGCATCGCGCACCCGCGGCCACGCCTGCTCGCGCACGCTGGCGATCGCGTCGGCATCGAGCTGGCCCAGGTCGTCGGCGCTGTCCGGGTCGGCATAGCGGCGGCTCTGCACGGCCTGCGTGCGGCGCTCTTCCAGCGGCGCATCATCCAGGAAGGCGTAGGGCTTGGCGTTCAGCGCCTCGGCCGCCAGCGGCGACGGGCCGGCCAGGTCGCGCGCGATCACCTCGATCCCGCCGGACTCGAGGCGTCGCAGCATCGCCAGCCAGCCTTCGGCGTCCATCGCCTCGTGCAGGCAGTCGTCCAGCGTCTGCGCGACCAGCGGGTGGTCGGGGATCTCGCGCTCGCCGGCGATGTTCTCGAGGCAGGCGACCTGGTCGGGGAACACCGCCGCGAGCAGGTCTTCGGACTTCATGCGCTGCAGCTGCGGCGGCACCTTGCGCCCGCCGCGAAAGCGCGGCAGCGCCAGCGCGGTGGTCGCGTTCCAGCGCCAGCGCACGCCGAACAGCGGTGCGTCGAGCAGGGCCTGCACCAGCACGCCGAGCGCCGTGCGGCTGTGCAGGTAGCGCGCCACCTCGTCGAGCGGGAAGCTGTGGCTGGTCGACAGCGACAGCACGATCGCATCCTCGGTGGCGGCGGCCTGCAGCTCGAAGTTGAACTGCCGGCAGAAGCGCTTGCGCAAGGCCAGGCCCCAGGCGCGGTTGAGCCGGCTGCCGCGCGGCGAGTGGATCAGCAGCTGCATGCCGCCCGACTCGTCGAAGAAGCGTTCGAGCAGGATCCGCTCTTGCGTCGGCAGCACGCCCAGCGCGGCGAGGCTGCGGCCCAGGTAGTCGACCAGCTGCAGGGCTGCGGGGTCGTCCAGCCCCAGGCTGTCGCGCGCCCAGGCCAGCGCGGCATCGGACGACCCGGCGTGCCACCGCTGCTCGAATTCGGCGCGCAGCCGCGACACCGCGAACGACAGCTCGTCGCTGCGGCCCGGCGCCTCGCCGAGCCAGAACGGGATGTTCGGTGCCGCGCCCTGTGCATCCTCGACCCGCACCTTGCCCGGCTCGACGCGCAGGATGCGGTAGCTGGTGTTGCCGAGCTGGAACACGTCGCCGGCGATGCTCTCGACCGCGAAGTCCTCGTTCACCGTGCCGATCTTGTCGGCCTGCGGCTCCAGCACCACCGTGTAGTCGCCGGCCTCGGGAATCGTGCCGCCCGACGTGAGCGCGGTCATGCGCGCGCCCTTGCGCTCGCGCAGCCGGTGGTGCACGGCGTCGCGGTGCACGTAGCCGGCGCGCGGCCCCTGGCGCGTCGTGAAGCCGTCCGACACCATGCGCACGACGGCGGTGTAGGCCTCGCGCGTCAAGTGGCGGTAGGGCCAGGCGCGCTGCACCAGCGCGAACAGCGCGTCCTCGTCCCACTCCTGGCAGGCGACCTCGGCGACGACCTGCTGCGCCAGCACGTCCAGCGGCGCCGGCAGCACGTGCAGCGCGTCGAGCTCGCCGCGGCGCACGCTGTCGAGCAGGGCCGCGCATTCGACCAGCTCGTCGCGCGTCTGCGGGAACAGCCGCGCCTTCGGCGTGCCGCCCACCGCGTGGCCGGAGCGGCCGGCACGCTGCAGGAAGGTGGCGATCGAGCGCGGCGAGCCGAGCTGGCAGACCAGGTCGACGTCGCCGATGTCGAGCCCGAGCTCCAGCGACGCGGTGGCGACCAGCACCTGCAGCTCGCCGCGCTTGAGCCGCTGCTCGGCCAGCAGGCGCGCCTCTTTCGACAGGCTGCCGTGGTGCGCGGCGACGGCCTCGCGGCCCAGCCGTTCGCCCAGGTGGCGTGCCGCACGCTCGGCCATGCGCCGCGTGTTGACGAAGACCAGCGTGGTGCGGTGCGACAGCACCAACTCGGTCAGCCGGCCGTAGACCTGCTCCCACTGGTCGGTCGACATCACGACGCTGAGCGGCGTCGGCGGCACCTCGAGCGCCAGGTCGCGCCGACGGCTGTAGCCGATGTCGACGATCTCGCACGGCAGGCCGCCGGTCAGGAAGCGGGCCACCTCGTCGATCGGCTTCTGCGTGGCCGACAGGCCGATGCGCAGCACCGGCTGCGGGCACAGCGCCTGCAGGCGTTCCAGCGTCAGCGCCAGGTGGCTGCCGCGCTTGCTGGCCGCGATCGCGTGGATCTCGTCGACGATCACCGTGCGCACGCTGGCCAGCATGCGCCGGCCCGAGGCCGAACTCGCCAGCACGTACAGCGATTCCGGCGTCGTGACGAACACGTGCGGTGGGCGGCGCAAGGCCTGTTGGCGCTCGGCGGCCGGCGTGTCGCCGGTGCGCACCGCGGTGCGGATGTGGACGTCGGGCAGGCCGGCCCGGGCCAGCTCTTCGCGGATGCCGGCCAGCGGCGCTTCGAGGTTGAGCTGGATGTCGTTGGACAGCGCCTTCAGCGGCGAAACGTAGACGACCGAGCATTCATCCGGCAGGCCGCCCGGCGCCAGGCCCTGCCGGACCAGGCCGTCGAGCGCGGCCAGGAAGGCGGTGAGCGTCTTGCCCGAGCCGGTGGGCGCGGCGACCAGCGTGTGCCGCCCGGCCTGGATGGCCGGCCAGGCGGCGGCCTGCGCCGGGGTGGGCGCCGGGAAGGTCCGGGCGAACCAGGCCTGGACGGCGGGGTGGAACTCGTGGGTGGGCATTGCGTGGGTGGGCATTGCGTGGGTGGGCATCGCCATGGGCACGTCGGTGCCGATGCCACGATATCAAGGTCTTGATCGAAATGGTGAATCGGGTAGGGTGCACGGCGATGACTGCTGACAAAGACCCCCTGGCTCCTTCTGCCCTATCCGACCCTGGCCTGTTGCGCCGCCTGCTGCGCGCAAAGGACCGGATGGACGCCGCCTCGCACGAGGCCTGGCCGGTGGAGCGGCTGGCGAGCGTGAGCGGTGTCTCCGAGGCGCATTTCGCGCGGTCTTTCAAGGAGGCCTTCGGCGTGCCGCCGCACCGCTACCTGCTGACACGGCGCATCGAGCGGGCCAAGGCCCTGCTGCGCGACACGGAGCTGCCCATCACCGAGATCGCGTTCCAGACCGGCTGGGGCAGCCTGGGCACCTTCGGGCGCACTTTCCGCGACATCACCGGCGAGAGCCCGGGGGCGGTGCGGGCGCGCGCGAGGGCTGCGGCGGAAGAACATGCGCGCGTGCCGGCCTGCTTCGTCGCCGCCGCGCAGCGGCCCGACCTGACGATCGCAGTTTCGGAGAAGCGGCGCCGCGAGGCGGGCGATATAAACGGGCCTCCAGAAATTCACGCAAAGGAAATCCCATGAGTCAAGGTGTCGATGTGGTGGGTGTGTACGTGCGCGACCAGGACGAGGCGCTCGCGTTCTACGTGGACAAGCTCGGGTTTCGCAAGCACACCGACGTGGGCAACGGCGACTACCGCTGGCTCACGGTGCAGCACCCGGACCAGCCGTCGTTCCAGCTCGGGTTGTTCAAGCCGGGGCCGCCGGTGCTCGACGAGGCGACGGCGCAGGCGGTGCGCGCGATCGTGGCCAAGGGCGCGATGCCGCCGCTGGTGCTGACGGTGGACGACTGCCGCGCGGCGTACGACCGGCTGCTGGGCCGGGGCGTGGAGTTCACGCAGGCGCCGGAAGATCGCTACGGCACGGTGGACGCGGGCTTTCGCGATCCCTCGGGCAACGGGTGGAAGATGATCCAGGCGCGGCGCTGAAGGAGACGGAACCGATGATGAAGAGCCAGGCGAAAGTTCAGGCGAAGGGCGGCGGCGACGCGGCGTCCTCGTTGATCGATGAGCGGATCGAGGGGCTGGGCGACTGGCGCGGCGAGATGCTGGCCCGCATCCGCGCGCTGATCAAGGCCGCCGATCCCGGCGTGGTCGAGGAGTGGAAGTGGTCGAACCCGGTGTGGTCGCACGACGGGCTGATCTGCACCGGCGAGACCTACAAGAAGGCCGTGAAGATGACCTTCGCCAAGGGCGCTTCGCTGGACGATCCGGCCGGGCTCTTCAATTCCAGCCTCGACGGCAACGTCCGGCGCGCGATCGACGTCCACGAGGGCGACGCGCTGGACGAGAAGGCGCTGAAGGCGCTGATCCGGGCGGCGGTGGCCTTGAACAAGTCGGCGGCCCGCAGTTAGCCGGGGAGCGAGCGAAGGACATCGGCGGCGACCTCGCTGACCTCTTCCGCCACTTCCCCTGGCGTTGGCGAGCGAACGAGACGCTCGAGGTCTTGCTGGAGTGCGCGTGCGAGGTCTGGCGAGGAATCGACAACACCTGTCAGCAGGGAGTACTTCCATGCGTCATCGGTGGTGGCCAGCACCCTTCGCACGAACGGGGCCAGTGGCGCCCCGATGCTGGTCAGGAACGGTTGAAAGACGCGCGCGACCGGCCAGTTCAGGTCTTGAACCCATTCCAGCATCTGAGGCAGCACGGGGGCGACGGCGGGATAGCCGAGCGCGACAAGATGCTCGGCCGTCTCTGTCTCCCTCTTGGTGCTCGGCAAGAGGGCCAGGAGGTCATGCTCTGCAAGCGGTGTTTGAAAGACCTGGTGCTCCTGATTCCCCAACACGCAGTGGACGACCTTGAACTGCGTTTCGGAGTGCTTGAAGGCAACCAGATACGCCTCGCCCGGATTGGCGAGCGAGGCGGCCCAGCGAAGAGCGATTGGCTCGTGGGCTTCGTCTTCCGGGACGCCTGAGAGAGCACGGATATCCCTGCGCTCGGGAAAGCAAACGGTCGGCTGAAAGCCGCCGATCCCCTGCTCGCGGATCACGTTGCTCGTGATGGCGGCGAACTGCTCGATTTGCATCGATTGGACTCCTTGGATTCCCTGCACTGATTGAGTGTCATTTGGTTTGCGAAAGCCGTTCTGGCGCATGCTGCCCGAGGTGGCCGGCCAGAAGCAGCTTGAGCTGGTAGACGGCGAATGCCAGTATCTTGGTTTGATCAGGGGCCATGGACGTTGAAGAATCAGCTTCCACGTTTCACTTCCGACGATGCGAGTGCAATGTCATCCGGTATCAGAACGACAAGGTCCGAGGCGCTGGCTGGCTGCGAGTACGGAAGGGCCAGGCCATGCTCGGCCAGCACCTGCTGATAGTGAAGCTGGCGTTCCAGCAATTGCTCTTGCAGCCCTTGGGCCAGATGGAGAAGATCTTCGTCTAGAACACCCAACTGCCGCAGGCGTGCAGAAAGCTCCCTGGCCTGCGCGCCCAGCAGCGACAAGGAATCGCCTTGAACGACGATCCCCGGAAACTGCCGCCCAGGGGCCTTGATCACCGCCTGGTTGGATGCTTCCGAATAGACCTCGAGTTCAACGATCATCATGGATTCCCTGCGGGTCTGTGGGAAGGGTCAGGTGCTGAAGGTCAGGCGAAGATTCGCGGCCACCGATTCGAAGGTGCAGCCGCGATCGGCAAATGTGTCGGCTTGAAGCTGCACCAGGCGCCGGGCCTCTTCCGTGTTGCCCACCACGAAGTGATATCTCGCGGGGAAGTCCCAGTGCACGGCATTGACCCAACCGGTTCGGCCGAAATCCTGCGTGGATGAAACGGCGTTCAGAGGCAGGACAAGGACGCTCTCGAGCCGGTGGGCCAGCCACTCGGCCAGTGCTTTCGGCTCCGTGTCCGCATCGACCTTGACGGATGCGGGCAACTGCGGGTCGAGGGCTTCCCAACGCACCATGAAATCACAGTCCCCGTACTTCGGCAGCAAGGGCGGCTCGATCCCACGCAAGCGATGCATGTCGTCGAACAGCACGCCAGCATTGACATAAAAGCGACCGTCGATTCCCTGGTTCCATTGCGACAGCTGCAGGTTCAGGAAATGCGCGACGGATCCTTGGCGGCGTCCGAAGTTGAAAGCCGATTTCTTGAATCCATGCCGCTGCAGCATGGGAGCCGGGCCGAGCTTGACGGCTTCCTCGATGAGGTCTCTGGCGCTTTGCATGAGATGGCTTCGGGTAACGTGAATGAGGTTGCAGCCTCTCAGAGCCACCGGCGAACGCGCCCCATGTACGCCGCGTATTCGGCGCCGAAGAGCGAGAACAGGACCCGCTCTTCGGGGACGATCTGAAATCGGTGGATGTACAGGGCAAAGAGCGGCAAGGCCGCAAAGGCCAAGGGATTCGACAGGTACACGGCCCATCCCAGCAGGGTCACCAGCAGGCCGACGTACATGGGGTTGCGTGTCAGGCGAAACACGCCACTGCTGACCAGGGACGATGCGGCGCTCGGATTGACCGGATTGATGGTGGTCTTCGCCCGGCGGAACGAGACCATGCCCGAGATGCTGATGCCCTGGCCCACAAACGCAAGTGCGATGGCGAGGCCGATGCGAATGGCGGCCGGCATTCCCAGGCGCGGCCCCAGCGACGGCGTGAGCCACATCAGGAGGGCGAACAGCAGCGCCACGACGGGAGGCGGAATCTTGAGTTCGAACGACTTCATCGCGATGGGGGAGTCCTGCTTCAGCAACAGCGCGTCGATCAGGCCGCGCACCAGGTGCCGGTCGCGATCGGTGTCGGTCTCGGTGTACTGCTCAGGCTCGCGGTTGACCCAGGATTCGGCGACCCGAACGCCGGCGGGTGACTCGTCCAGGCGGAGCGAGTAGATCAGGATGCCGGTCCAACTGCGATGGAACTTCAACCACCCATCGGCGTAGTAGACGAACCACTTGTCCTCCATCGCCTCGGGGATGAAGCCTTGCATCATCTGCCTGGCCTGCTTGCGATCGAAGGTGGCATCGAACTGAAGGTCTTCCATCCGTCTCGGAGGAGGCAAGGTCTTCCAGGACGATCGGGTGGCGGATGTCATGTGCGATCCAGGCCTACTGCTGCGCCTGCAGCATGGCCGCCATCTTCTGGTGGATCAGGTTGATCGCCTTGAGCGGACGGACCAGCACCTTGAAGTCGACGATCCGTCCTTCGTCGTTCCAGCGGATCATGTCGACGCCATTGACGGCGATGCCGTCGATCTCGACCTGGAACTCCAGCACCGCATCGCGGGGGCCGGCGACCTCGCGAACGTATTGGAAGCTTTCGTTGAAGAAGACGCGGAATGCGGCCGCGAGGTACTGGGTCGTGATCGCCTTGCCGACCTGGGGCGTATGGACCACGGGCGAGTGGAAGACGACGTCGTCGGCGAGCAGTGCGGCCAGGCCCTTCGCGTTTCGGGATGCGACGAGCTCGTGCCAGGTGGCCAGGGTGGCGATGGTCATGGGTGTCCTCGGGATGCAGGCGCGTGGGGCGACTGTAGCGCTTGCCTCGCGATGGTTACAGTGACCCCCTTCGCCACCCCGCCCACCGCCATGAAGCTTGCCCTGTCGCTCTCCATCGCCGTGCCCCTGGTGCTGGCCGCCGCCAACGTCTGCGCCCAAGAGGCACCAGCCGACATCAGGCCGGCCGGCATCGCCTGCGAAGAGTGCCCCTATCCCTACCCCAGCAAGTACCTGCCGCTGAACGTGTACGGGCAGGACGTGCGGCTGGCCTACATGGACGTCGCGCCGCAGGGCACGGCGAACGGGCACACGGTGGTGCTGCTGCACGGCAACAACTTCGCCGGCTTCTACTTCGCCAACCTCATCGAGGCGCTGCGCAAGGAAGGCTTTCGCGTCGTGGTGCCGGACCAGATCGGCTATGGCCGCTCGTCGAAGCCGGCGATCCCGTACAACTTCCATGACATGGCGGCCAACACGCGCAAGCTGCTGGAGACGCTGAAGATTCCCAAGGTGATGGTGGTCGGCCATTCGATGGGCGGCATGGCGGCGGCGCGCTTCGCGACGCAGAACGCCGACCTCACCGAGCGCGTGGTGCTCTACAACCCGATCGGCGTCAACGACGCGCGCATCGGCCGCCGGGCGCCCGACATCAACGAGACCTACCGGCAACTGCTCACCAACTCGACCTACGCCTCGGTCAAGGCCGTGCTGCTGCGCTATGTGGGGCACAACCCGTCGGCCTGGAACGAGCAGTTCGAGGCCTACACCCGGCTGCGCTACGCATCGACGCTGGGCGCCGAATGGCCGCGGCTCGCGATGGCCCAGGCGCTGATCACGCAGATGCTGTACGTGGACCAGGTGGTCGACGACTGGGCGCGGATCCAGGCCCCGACGCTCGCGTTCGGCGGGGCGGAAGACCTGCTGGCCGGGCCGGCGTCGGTCTTCCAGGAACGCATGAAGTTCATCGCCGGCGCGGTGCCGAACGGCAATGGCCGGCTGCTGCTGTTGCCGGGCCTCGGGCACGTGCCGCACCTGGAGGCGCCGGAGAAGACGCTGCCACCGCTGGTCGCGTTCTTGAAGGAAGGTGTTCGTTGAGGGGCTCTCCGATCTCGCTGGCTGAGGTTGATTGCCAATCAGGAGTGCCGTTCTCGGGCGTAGGCACAGGACCCCGAACTCATCTGAACTCGCACAGGGACTGCTGGTAGTTCCAATGACCGCCGCCATCTAGGCAGGAATCGATCTGGACGGTGCGACGCACCCAATGCCCGGTCGCAATCAAGAACACCACTACAACGACGCTCCAGACAATCGACTTTCGCTTCATGGCCGCTTCCTCAGGGTTGACAAAGGGAGGCCCGCCTATGGGTGATCAGCATTAGCGCTGTCCTCGGGCAATGCGATGGCGTCGAGAACAGCCGGCATGTCTCTTCTCAGGGAATCGAGGTGGTAGGCGAGATGCTGCAGCAGCTTGATGTCTATATCGATCAGCAACGTCTCCAGTTCATCGCGGGTGAGCTGACGGCCTGCGCTTGTGCCGATCGTCGAAGAAAACCAGTTGCACATTTCAAGCGCATCGGTCAAATCTGCAAACATTCTTCCAGTCAACCCGTCGTCAGGGACAAAGGTCTTGAGCTGGTCAACAAGTGAGCGTGCAGCAAGCTTTTTGTTCATGCCATTTCCTATTCGGCAGCCGGAGGCTGCAGGTGCCGAACTCAAATATCGGTCGACCAGATGGAATCAGCAGGCGACTTTCGCCTCGACAAAAGTTTCGCCGACTGAAGCTTCTGCTTCGCTTCCGGCGACACCGAGCGTGGCTGATCCTGTGCTGCTTGAATCATGGTTGAAGACATTCAGGCGATTGCGGCCTGACAGCAGGCGAGACGGAATCATGACAACGATCTGTCGCTGAAGTTCGCACTTGGTTGAAGTCCAGGAGAACTGCCCCTCGACATCCAGGTGGAGGGTGGCCGAGTCCGGCGAGTCGTATGTGAGATACGGCTCGGACAGTGGCCGTGTGCTGTGAAAGTAGTCGCGCACCACGACCCGGGTGTTGTCATCGGCGGGATGGACGTTCACGAACAGGTCAGCCGGTTTTCCTTCGATCGGACCGCTGACCTGCAGCAGTCCGACCGGATGCCGCTGACAGTGCTCCCAAACCAACCAGGACGAGGTGAGCAAGATGACGGCGCTCACCATCAGCGCGAAACGGCGTCGCCTTGATCCCATACCTTCAAGTTTCGAGGCTGTCGTGAGCATGCAAGAGATCTCAGTGCGTGGGTTGAGGTTGACATCCGTTGCCGAAGCATCGGAACACTCCTGGTTTCGTGAGGTCTGGCTTGTTGTTCAATGGACTGCTCCTGTCCTCGCTCTGAGGTGCATAAACACCAATCTCCCACAGCAGCGTATTCCAGACGTATTGATCTGGTGCGATCACAGGCGTGTCGCCGAGGAGCTTGGACAATTGTTCGCCGATCGAGTCCTTTCCTTGCCCGGTTCTGCACGCATCCAGGATGATCGACTGACCTGGTTTCCAGCCTGTGTTCGTTCGAATGTAGTCGGCGAGTTGCTGCGCGTTCATGAGCCTGACCGATTGCGGACTGCCATGGGAAACGATCAGCAGGGCGTTGACCGGGTCCGGCAACATCGCGGCAGATGCGTACAACATGGGATCCCGCAAAGGATGAAGAAGGATCAACTTCTCCAACCCTGCTGGGTCGGCGCCGTTGGTCGGCTGGCTACCCACGTACGAGAACGTGTTGACTCCACCGACCAAGCCGATGGGGTCGCTCTGCCGATACGCTCCCAGTTCCGAACTGTAGTATCGGTTCCAGTTGTAGAAGAGACCACTCTCCGAATCTGCGTACTGCCCCGGAAAGCGCAGGTTCTGCGCGAAGCTCCCCAGTCCGCTCGGGTTGGTCTCCGGCGCGGTCGTTCCGAAGGGCTCGGCCAGCCAGCGCCAGCGCACCTGGTTGTTGCGGTCCACGACGATGCGCGGTGCATCCAGGTGGTCGGTGTGGATGAAGTACACCAGCGGCGCTCCACTGGGGTTCACCGGGTCCGGCGTGAACATCGCCACCGGCGTGTGCTCCAGCCACACGTACTCGCGGATCGCGTTGCCTGCCTGGTCGTACTCCCCGAGCAACTGCCCGTCGAGGTCGTACACGAAGATCACCGTGCTCGACGGCCCCGCGCTCGTCACCTTGCGAACGCGCCTTCCATCGACGTCGTAGGTGTAGGTCGCGGTGCCCGCGGCCGTCGTGATGGTTTGCAGCTGGCCGCGCAGGTCGTACGTTGCGGTGTACCTCGCGCCATCCCTCGTCGTGCTCCCTGCGCTGTCGTAGCCGAAGCTGCGCACCGGGTTGCTGATGGCGGTCAGCCGGTTGCTCGTCGCCTCGGTCGTGTAGGTGCCCGGTTCGCCATTCAGGCTCACACTCGTTCGGTTGCCGTTGGCGTCATAGGCGATGCTCCAGGTCGAGTTCGCGGTGGCGATCAAGGTCAACCGGCTGTTCGCGTCGTACGAGAACACCTGGTCCAGCGCGGTCTGCGGTGAGCCGTCGCTCGCGTTCAGGTGGGTGAAGCCGGTGATCCGCATCGCCCCGTCGTAGCCCAGGTCGCGGTAGTTCGCGCCCAGCCGATGGCGCACCAAGCGCCCGCCTTGGTCGAAGTAGCGCTCCTGCCTCAGCGCGGTGCTGTCCACCGCCCCTGCCATCGCCCACTTCCACCCCCGCCATGTGCCGAAGGGCTGCCACTGGATGTCGTTGAGCAACGGCTGGGTGTTGCCTCCAGCGCTCTGCGCCAGCGTCAGCGCCCCGATGCGCCGGCCTCCGTAGGTGATGCCCACCTGCCGCCCCGACGGGTACGTGATGCTCGTCAGCCGCCCCAGCGTGTAGCCGTACTGCACCACGGTCGTCACCGCCGCGCTGTTCGCGCCACTCGATGCATTCACCGTCTGCGTCGCCTGCGTCACCCGCCCCAGCGGGTCGTGCTTCCAGCGCGCACTGCCGTGGGGGTGGTCGGTGCGGCCGAGCCGTCCTATCCCGTTGGTGTAGTCCGGCCCCGTCATGTCCCAGCCCCAGCTGAGGGCCTGGGTCTGTCCGTCACGGCTGTAGACCGCCTCGGACAATCGGTTCAGCGCGTCGTAGCTGTAGCGGGTCAGCACCCCGCGGTTGTCGATGCGGGTCTTCAGGTTGCCGGCTTCGTCGTAGGTCATGTTCGTCGTGCCCGTGTCCGGGCTGACGACCTGCGTGACCTCGCCGAAGCCGTTGCGCACGTAGTGGGTGACCAGCCCGCGGGGGTCGGTCACCTGCGTCGGCCGGTCTCGTCCGTCATAGGC
Organism: Rhizobacter sp. P2_D12; assembly: GCF_056404395.1. Lineage (NCBI taxonomy): Bacteria > Pseudomonadati > Pseudomonadota > Betaproteobacteria > Burkholderiales > Sphaerotilaceae > Rhizobacter > Rhizobacter sp. P2_D12. The sequence goes on from NZ_JBFUEB010000003.1 coordinate 18,512, forward strand.
GATGCGCGTCTTGCCGTTGGCCGGATCGGTCACCTCGACGACACGTCCGAGGGCGTCGTAGACGAAGTGGGTGTCGAGGGTCGCGGACGGCGCAGGGGTTTGGGCGTTGGCAACCCCGTGGCTGCCCGCCATGAGGGTCAACGTGACGAGGCGTGCAAGCACAACGGCCTTGCACCCGGCAGAACGACATGCCATGCAGTGAGCTCCTGGGGTCGGTTGATCTGGCCCCAACAGCCCGGGCGCGTCGCGCGATCCTAGGAAATCAATTGACCCTTTGGCTCCTTACTGTCTCCACAATTGACAGCTGGCCGATCGGTTCGACAGGCCAAGGCCGATGCTCACGCACCAGCCCAGGCGTCCAGCCCACCGGCCAGCGGCCGCACCCGGTCGAAGCCGAGCTGCATCAGCAGCAGCGCGCCGCTCGCCGCGGAGACGTCGTTCGGGCAATTGCAATACAGCACGATCTCGCGGTCGCGCCGCAACTCCTTGGCGCGCTGCTTGATGTCGTCCAGCGGGAGCGCGATGGAGCCGGGGATGCTGCGGTCATCGACGCTGCGGGCGGCGTCGGAGCGCACGTCGATCAGCACCGGCTCGTGGCCGTTGGACATCAGCTCGCGCAGTTCGGCCACGCTGATGCGGGGCATCTCCACGGTGTGCAGGAACTGGCGCCGCCGCCAGTACTTCAGGCCGACATAGCCCGCGACCAGCAGCGCCAGCACGGCCACCGCCACCATCCCCATCGTGGACAGCACTTCCAGCAGTTGCTGGATCTGCGTGCTGAAGACGGCGCCCACCGCGAGCAGCAAGCCCGACCAGATGGCGGCCGCCAGCGTCTCGTAGCCCAGGAAGGCCGGCCCGGTCATGCCCAGCGCACCGGCCATCGGCGGCGCGACCACCGAGATGCCGGGGACGAACTTCGCGGCGATCAGCGAAGCCCCGCCCCAGCGGGTGAGGAAGGCTTCGCTCTGGCGCACGCATGAGTCGGGCGACATCGAGATGCGGCACAGCAGGCGCAGCACGCGCCGGCCGTGGTGGCGACCGGCCCAGAACCAGGCCCCGTCGCCCAGCAGGTTGGCCAGGATGCTCAACAGCATCGCCAGCGGCCAGTGCAGGTCGCCGACCACGGCCAACGAACCGGCCACCACCATCACCGGCGCGGCCGGCACCGGCGCACCCAGCCGGGCGGCCAGGGTGGCAAGGAAGACCAGCAGCAGTCCGTGCTGGACGAGAAGAACCAGGAGATCGCGCATTTGGGGTGGAACGCTATCACGACACCGCGATCGCCATGAGCGTCACCACCTTTGGAAGCTGTGCTACTCAAACACCTGGAGGGACGCCAACTGCGGCAACAGTGTTCGGACCTGTTGCAGGGTTTGTTGCTCGTACTGGGACTTTGCTTTCAAGTTCGGAAAGAAGTCCTGTATTCGATAGAAGCTCTTCCACGTGACTTGATCCCACGGGAGGTGGGGAGAGTCGTCCGGATGAACAGCAAACAGGCCGTGGGTGGTCATCGTGAGTCGCACGATTCCGAACCAGGACGATGGAATCGTCTCGTTCTCTTTCCCAGCGCTGCCGAGAAAGACAATGAGATTCAGCGGTCCCCATGTTTCAACCTGCGGCGATATCTGATCTCCAAGGCTGGTTCGCGTCGCCTCATCCCACTTCTTGCGGTATTTGACCTCCACGAGCCAATGGCGCTCCATCTCCGCCGCGGAAACGAAGAAATCAGGCATCGAGCGCAGGACTGGTGGCAGGCGAAGTTGGGCGTAGGCGCTGGCCGACATGGTTGCAACCTCACGTATGACCTCCTCTACGCCGAGTGGAACGATCCTGTACCCGCCGTCTTGAAGCAGCGTTCGCACGAGGGCTTGCGTGATTTGCCCCTTGAGGCGGTTGGAGAAGAGCATGGGGTGTGGGTTCTGGTTTGACGTCGGAGCCTGCGGTGCAGGTTCGACGACATTCTGCTGCGCGCGGCATGGGACCGGCTCAGGGCCGCCAGGTCAGCGTCGTCTTCGTGTTGATGTCGGTGGCCGAGCCCACGCTGGACGTCGCATCCACGTATCCGGAGCGGCTCCCCGAACCGAGGTTCAGGCCCGCGCCGCGGTATTCGACGTCGCCATGCAGGTCCAGCGTGCCCGAGGCGCCCTGGTTGGTCTCGAAGAAGCCGAGCGGGTAGAAGGTGGTGCGCACCTTCGCCGAGCCGGAGACCGTGAAGGCGTTGTTGCCCCACGGGCTGCCGGACATGCCGATGACGCTGAGCCCGCCCACCGTTCCGCCCGAGACCGCGCCATTGACGACGACGGCCTGGTCTTCAATGCGCGCATTGCCGCTCGCACTGCCGCTGGACAGGATGGTCGCGTACGGTCCCACATACACCGTGGCCGGCGTGCTGGTGGGCGCACAGCCGCCGCCATTGGCATGGCGCGCAGTGCCCGACGGGCAGGCGTCGCGCTGCCCGTTCTGGAAGCCCTGCGGCCACGCGTTGGCCAGCTCGACCATGTACGGGTAGCGCCAGATGGTTTCATAGGCCTGGTCCCACACGACGGTCTTGAACACCGACGGTGTCGCCGCCACCACCAGGAACAGCGGCTCGCCCGCATTCACCTTGAACGTCAGGTCGGCGTCCAGCCCCTTCTGCAGCGCGCTGTAGCGCGCCGCCGTGAACTGCGTGTTGGTGGCCACCAGGCCCCAGCGGAAATCCGCGTCCGACCCGGCCTGGTTGATGCCGCGGAACTTCACGCTCACCGTCGTCGCGCCATTGGCGGCGTACAGCCGCACGACGTTGTAGCCGAAGCGCTGCGGGGCGCCGTAGAACGGCGCGGCGAAGCGCCGGTTGGCGGCCCAGCCGTCGTCCAGCGCCTCCAGCGGCATCAGCCGGTGCAGCCGCTCGGCCTTGTCGGTCTGCGTGATGTTGCCGTAGCTGTTGCGGAAACTGTCGGGCGTGGCCTTGTAGTCCCACACCACGTTGTGCATCGCCCAGTCGCCGATGAAGTCGTTCAGCTGCGACAGGCTCCAGCCGCGCGACTTCTGGATGTTGGTCAGCGGGTCGGCGCCGGCGGTGGTCCAGATCTGCGTGACCGCCTCGGGGCCGTGCTTGTCCTTCAGGAACTCCATGAACTGCCAGTTGCAGTAGCGGTCGCGCGTGGAGCCCAGGTACAGGTGCGGCGCGTTAGGCAGCATCTCGGAGCAGTGCACGTCGCCCTGGTACTCGGGCAGCTGGTGCGGCGTGAAGTTGGCATGGCTCTCGTGGATCCAGCCGCAGGTGTTGGACTGGTTGCAGGCCATGCCGCCGTTGTAGTTGCTCCATGACTGCCAGCCGTGCGTGAACTCGTGCGTGAGGCCCCAGTGGTCCCTCAGCGCGCCGGGGGCGATCCACATGCCCATGTGCAGCGCGCCCTGGTTGTCGACCCAGGCGCCGCCGGTCAGGCCCCAGCTGGAATGGATGTGGATCGCGGGCTTGATCTTGTCGCTCTTGTTGAAGAACGGCTCGGGCATCAGCAGGTTCGCATTGAACAGGTTCTGCCAGACGGTGTTCTCCAGCGTGTTGGCCGCCAGCGTGAGGTCGGCGTCGGACAGCGTCTCGTCGGAATAGAACGCGAAGTGGGCCGACTCCTTGACGAGCTTGAAGCCGGACTGCTCGGGGTTGGGGCCGCCGGCGCGCCAGGTGCCGGGCGTGACGGTGGGCTTGGGCGTCGTGCCGGTGGCCCACGTGGTCAGGGTCGTACCCTGGTCGACTACTGATGGCGCAGGCGCAGGCGCAGGCGCAGGCGCAGGCGCAGGGGCAGGGGCAGGGGCAGGCGCGGGCGCGGGTGCTGGCGCCGGCGCAGGAGCAGGTGTCGGCGCAGGAGCAGGAGCAGGTGCCGGTGCGGGAGCTGGTGTCGGCGCGGGAGCGGGTGCAGGGCTGGGTGCAGGCGCATTGGCAACCGGCGCAGGTGCTGCATCTCCCGATGATCCGCCGCAAGCGGTGAGCCACAACGACATCAGCAAGGTGCTGACCGCACGCAGACGAAGAGGGGTCTGGTTCATTCGATTCTTTCGCGGATCAAATCGGGACGGAGGGGGCGCACGATTCTGTGATGCGACCGAAGGCCGGAGTTGACGGGCGAATGACGGAGTCGATCCCGTTTGTAATCAAACGATGGTGGGACCGAGGGTGTCGGGACGGCTCAGCGTCGCGCCAGGTTCATCACGGCCATGCCGCTCACCACCAGTGCACCGCCGATGGCGATGGACGTGTCGACCTGCTCGCCCAGCCACAGCGCCGCGAGCAGCACGCCGAACACCGGCACCAGGCAGATGTAGGCCGCGGCGGCGCCGGCGCCCAGGGCGGCCACGCCCTCGAAGTACCAGGCGTAGGCCAGCACGGTGGAGCCGACGGCCAGGAAGGCGAGCGCCGACCATGTGGGTGCGCTCGCGTGCAACGGAGTGGCCATCACCTGCGGCCCCTCGAACAGCAGCGTCGATGCCACCAGCAGCAACAGGCCGAAGCCGGCCGTGACGGTGGTGGTGGTGAGCGCATCGATGCCGGCGAGCAGGCGCCGGCCCATCAGCGTGTACGCCACCCACGTGCCCGCACAACCCAGCAACAGCAGCTCGCCGACGCCGATGCCACCGGTGAACAGCCGCCACGGCGCGCCGTGCGTGATGACCGCCAGGGCACCCAGCGTCGCCAGCGCCATGCCGGCGCCGATCTTCCAGTTGAGGCGTTCACCGAACCACCAGGCGGCGACCAGCGTCGTCAGCACCGGGTTGCAGGTGACCACCAGCGCGGCCCGGCCCGCCGGCACGTGGGCCAGGCCCAGCATGAAGAAGACGGCGTAGCCGAACACGCCCACGCCACCGGCAGCAGCCAGGCCCAGCCATTGCCGCGCCGACAGTGCGCGCAGGCGCGCCAGACCGCCCGTTGCACACAGCCACGCCAGCAGCAGCACCCAAGCGATGCCGAAGCGCCAGGTCGCCGCGGCCAAGGGCGGCAGCGCCTGTGCCAGCACGCGGCCCGCCGGCCATGAAGCACCCCACAGGGCGGCCATGCCGACGAGCTTGAGGTGGACGGACCAATGAGGCGATGCGGGAGCGGCGAGGACGGGTGCGGGCGAGTTCATGCTGGAAGCCATCAGCCATGGTAGCCGCCGCCCGCGCGGCGCCGGGCCCGCTACTTCGGCAGGCGCAAGCCCATCAACCCGTCGACCGCCCCACGCGTAATGGTGTTCGGCAGCGCCGGCACGATGGTCCTGGCTGCTGCGGGGACGTTGCCGGGGTGGATCACCGCCACCTGCACGGCGCGCGATTGCTCGTCGAGCAGCACCAGGTAGTAGCGGTCGTCCTGCGCTCGGCGCCACACCGGCCCCGCGGCGCCGGCCCGGTTGTTGGCATCGATGACCGCGCCTTGCTTCATGACGGACAGGCTGTTCGCGTCCAGCAGGTCGGCGTTGGCGGCGAAATGGTCCATCGTGCAACCCTTGACGCCGCAGGTGGAGCCTCCCAGCGAGCCGACCTGGTACGAGCGGATGCCGGTGCTGATGATGTCGCGGTTGCCGTACTGGGTGCCTTGCGATTCGGCCACCACTTCGAGCAGGTTGATCTGGCCGCAGCCGTCGCCGAGCCCGGCGTTGTTGGAGTTGCTGAAGCAGTGGCACGGGTTGTAGCCCGACCAGCCGTCGCGGAAGAGTTCGGACGGCGCGATGCCGAGCCAGGGCGAGTCTTCGCCGCGCTCGTCCTTGCTGCCCGTCACGCAGCTTAGCGGCTTCATCGTCGGGTCGTCGGCGTAGGGCATGCCGGCCAGCATCACGATGAGCTTCGAGCCCTTCCAGCCGACGTAGTCCAGGTCCGAGCCGGGGCAGTACGGGTCGCTGCCTGGGCCGCACTTGAACGGCTTCTTCTGCGACGCGTAGACGGTGCAGCTGTTGCCCAGGTCGGCCGGCAGCACGGTCGACTTGTTGGGCCCGGAGAACTGGAAGTTGTAGCTCTGCTCCGGCGCGCGCTTGTCCCAGAACGAGCGGATGGCCCAGTTGCCGTTGTTGGCGGCCAGCGGCTGGTAGATGACCAGCTGCTTGATGCGCAGCGGGCCGTCGAGCACCAGCGCAAGCTCTTCGTTGAACGGGCTCAGCTGGTCGTTCGTGACCTCGTGCCTGGTGCGGCAGCAGGAGTCGGTGCCCCACGGGTACGAGAGGGGCACCGACTGCACGTTGCAGCTCGCACTGCCGACGGGCGCCTCGATGCGCCGGCCCCAGTAGCCCTTGGCGCCGATGTTGGTGAAGGTCAGCGTGCCGCCGAGCGTGGGGGCGCCAGTGTTGACCGGCGTCACCGCCGTGTGGGCCGGGGCCTGGGTGTTGCCGAGGTCGGACCAGGTGTCACCTGCTGCAGGAGCAGGGGCGGGTGCAGGGGCCGGGGCTGGCGCGGGCGAAGGAGCCGGAGCAGGCGCAGGCGCAGGGGCAGGGGCTGGCGCGGGTCCTCCCACGGGGGCAGGGGCCGGGCTGCCGCTGTCCCCACCGCTGCCGCTGCAAGCCGTCAACGCGGCAGCGAACATGGCGGCCAGCAGGGCTGCGCGGTGCGGCGACCGCGAGGATGCAGGGACGATGGGGGACGGCGGCACCGAAAGGGAAAGCTTGTTCATGACCTGGAATCGGGCAAGTTGCGGACCACGCCGGCGTGCTGTCGCGACGCATGGCCTACGCATCCGCACTGCTCGCCAAACCGCGCCGGTGCTGCATCTGCGCCATCCATCGGGGCAGCGAATGCCCGCCATTCGCAATCATGAGACGCTGATCGCGTCGCGTCCGGACACTTCCTGTTCCAAGTTGCCACGAACCGTCAGCGGATCTTTCGTGCGTGCCCCGAAGCCATCAGGTACGCGCAGAACATGTCGGCCATCGCCTCGGCATAGGCCTCGATCTGCGCGTCGGTGCGCGGGCTCTCCGAAAAATCCTTGCCCACCGCGCTGAGTGTCGTGGTGATCAGGTCGGCCGCCAACGCGCGCGTCGCTTCGGCGGCGCCGGGCAGCGCTTCGCGCATGAAGGCCTGGATCGTCCGGTCTCCGGCCGCCTTGGCTTCCTTCGCCTCGGGGGCATCGCGGTACAGCGGCGCGGCGTCGTGCAGCGCCGTGCGCACGTCGGCCTCGTCGCATTCCGACCGGATGAAAGCGTGCACCAGGATGCGCAGCCGTTCGAGCGGCGGCTTGCGCGTGTCCTCGAGGATGCGGCACAGCATCTCGGTGGTCTGCCGCCATTCGTCGCTTTGCAGCCGGAAGAGGATCGAGGCCTTGTTCGGGAAGTACTGGTAGACCGACCCGACGCTGACCCCGGCGCGTTCCGCCACCCGCGTCGTGGTGAAGCGGCGCATGCCTTCCTTCGCCAGAACCTGAACAGCCGCTTCGAGGATGGCGGCAATGAGGTCGGCAGAACGTGCCTGCTTGGGCTGTCTTCTCGAGGTGAGGGGGGCGCTTCGGCGATCGGGCATGGGTGGGGTTCGCAACGCGAATAGGAAATCTGAAGGTTCCTTCATATTATTTCCGGACTCAACCAGAAGGACGTTTCTTTCGATGACGACACTGACCACCCCACCCCTGGCGCCGCTGCTGGAGCGCCTGTTCACGCAGGCCGCTGCGCTGTCGCCGGCGGCCGTTCCTGCCTTGGCCGAGCTGTCCGGCGAAGAGCGGGAGCGCCTGATGCGCAGCAAGACCGAGTACCGCAGCTTCTATGCGCAACTGAAGGACTTGCCGCTGGCCGTCTCGCGCGAGACCGGCACGCTGCTCTACATGCTGGCGCGAAGCTGCGGCGCACGCAGCATCGTCGAGTTCGGCACCTCGTTCGGCATCTCGACGCTGCACCTGGCCGCGGCGCTGCGCGACAACGGCGGCGGCCGCCTGATCACCAGCGAGTTCGAGCCGTCCAAGGTGGCGCGGGCGCGCGAGAACCTGGCGGCCGGCGGCCTGGCCGACCTGGTGGAGATCCGCGAGGGCGATGCGCTGCAGACGCTCGGCGTCGACCTGCCGCCGACGATCGACCTGCTGTTGCTGGATGGCGCCAAGGCGCTGTACCCCGAGATCCTGGGCCTGGTCGAAAGCCGCCTGAGGCCGGGTGCGCTGATCGTTGCCGACAATGCCGACGACAGTCCCGACTACCTGGCGCGGGTGCGCTCGCCGCAAGGCGGCTACCTGTCGACGCCCTTCGCCGAAGACGTCGAGTTGTCGATGCGACTCGGGGAGGTGGCGCGATGAACGTCTTCGTCACCGGTGCCACCGGATGGGTCGGGGCGGCCGTGGTGCGCGAGTTGATCGGTGCCGGCCACCGGGTGCTCGGGCTGGCGCGCTCCGACGACAAGGCGGCCGAACTGGCCGCGACCGGCGCGCAGGTCCTGCGGGCGGGGCTGGACGACCTGGAGGTCCTGCGCAGCGCCGCGTCGGTCGCGGATGCGGTGATCCACACCGCGTTCAACCATGACTTCTCCAGGTTCGCCGAGAACGCGGAGCAGGACCGGCGCGCGATCGAGGCGCTCGGCAGCGCGCTGGAGGGCTCGGCCCGCCCGCTTCTCGTCACGTCGGGCCTGGCGGGCATGGCCCGGGGCGCGACCGAATCGGACCTGCCCAGCCCGGTCTCGCCGCGCAAATCGGAAGCGGCTGCCCGGGCGGTGGCGCAGCGCGGCGTGCGCGCCGCGACGGTGCGGCTGGCGCCTTCGGTCCACGGGGCCGGCGACCACGGGTTCATTCCCATCCTGGTCCGGCTGGCGCGGGAAAAGGGCGTGTCGGCCTACCTCGGCGACGGGCAGAACTGCTGGTCGGGAACGCACCGCCTCGATGCCGCGCGCGTCTATCGCCTGGCGCTGGAGCAGGGCGTGACCGAACCCGTCTACCACGCGGTCGCGGACGAGCGCGTGGCGTTCAAGGAGATCGCCGAGGCGATCGGGCGGCGGCTCGGCCTGCCGGTCGAGCCGCGCGAGCGCGAACACTTCGGCTGGTTCGCGATCATGGCCGGCGGGGACATGTCGGTCTCCAGCGCGCGCACGCGCCGTTTGCTCGGCTGGACGCCCAGCGGGCCGAGCCTGCTGGCCGATCTCGACCAGCCCGGGTATTGGGCTGCGTGAGTGGACGAACGCGACGATGAAGGCCGCGTCGATCTCGTGGCGCTTCAGCTTTCGTTGTGCGCAACGGCGATGCGGCGGCGCGTGCGGGCCGTCACGTCGTAGATGTTGAAGTCGCTCATCGTCCTGCCGTAGAGATGCAGGCTGACGGCGCGGGATCGTTCCGCCGGGACGCCCGTGACGTGGATGTGGTCCGGGTTGGGCACGAAGCTGGTGACGGCGCCGTGCCGCAGCAGGATGGTGCCGCCGCGTGCCAGGTCGATGTCTTCGTCGGCACCGCGATCGGGTGACAGCCTCACGTAACTGCGCTCTTCCAGCACGCCCTCGACCACGCCGACGACGCCCCAGCTTCCGTGGTCGTGCACCGGTGTCCATTGGCCGGGAAGCCAGACGATCGCGTACAGCGAGAGGCTGGCATCCGGCGCGTCGTAGACGAGGTTGCGCGCATACCCCGAAGCGCTGCTGCGGAAGTGCTGCGGCTCCAGGAACGTGCCGGCCTGGTCGATCAGGTCCAGCATCAGCGGCGCCAGCGCCAGCACGCAGTCGGCCGGGTCGGGCTGCCGCAGGCTCCGGGCCGTGGCCTGCGCGATGAAGGCTTCGAGGGCAGGGGATGTCATGGGCGGATTGTGCTGCTGGAGCGGCCGGCGGCTCAGTCGGCCAGGTCGTCGATGAGCTCCACCAGCTCGTTGGCACTCCTGGCGCGTGCATCGTCGCCAGCCGCAAGCGGTGCGACGACGTCGCGCATCGCGCGGATGAACGCCCGGACCGCTTGCTGCACGGAAACGCCGCCGTGCACCTCGTGACCGTCTTCCGGAACGAAGGTGCCGCCAAGATCGATCAGCGCCTCCATGGCGGCGCGCTGGGACCATGCGCTTCCATGCTGGAGGATCGGCCCGATCTCGGGCAACACGGCCAGGACGACGGGATAGAACGTGCCTTCATGGTTGCTGCCGAGCGCCCAGAGGAGCCGGTCGCAGGCTTCGTCGGCACTCGACTCGTCGTGGGCATCGCGGAGCGCTTCGAGCGCGGTGTCCACGCTGGTCGGATCGTTCCATTCCGGTTGGGGAAATCGATGGGGCGGCACATCGGCGCTCATTTCCATTCCTTCAGGTGCATCAGGCGGCATGTTGCCACCGCAAGCCATGGCCCGGATCGCGGGGGCCGAACACGACGTGCAGGACACGCCGCCGGCTGCCGCCGCTCGCCTTGGGCGACGCGTGAATCAACAGCGGGCGCATGACGAGCGCGTCGCCTTGCGCGGCGATGCAGGTGAAATCCGGTGCCGTGGCCCGGCCGGCGGCAACCTGGTGGTCGGCGAGGCGGCCGAGGCGATGCGAGCCCGGAACGAGCTTGAGGGGGCCGTCTGCGTCGCCGCAGGGTTCAAGGTGCAGGCGCACGGCGATGAGTTGCCGAAGCAGGTCATCGGGCGCCTGGACGAACAGCGAACCTTCCTTGCGCGACCATCCGCCGAGGCCCGGGCTCTCGACCCTCCCGGCCACGGGAACGCTGAGGTCCTGGTGCGCCGGAACGGACCAGTTGCGAGCGGCAGATTTCTCGAAGTACGTGCATTGGACGGCCACATGGTCGCTCGGGAGCACGGGTGCGATGCCCGGGTGGCGCCGCAGCCGATCGACCAGCGCAGCGCACCACGCCTTGCCCAGCAACGTGCGCGTACCTCCGGAGATGGAGGAAGGCCGAACCCGTCGCGATATGGCTTCGCAGGTCCGGGCGGCCAGCACTGCCGGCACGGTCACGAAGCCGGTCGCATCGAATGCTTCAGCGGTGGGGCTCATGCGGTGTCAACCGGTGCGCCTGCTCGCGCGCGTACTGCGTGGGCGAGCGGCCGACGTGGCGCGAGAAGGCCGCGCTGAACGTGCTGGCGGAGTTGTAGCCGACCCGCTCGGCGATCGCGGCGACGCCGCCTGCGTTGCGGCGCAACAGATCCTTCGCGAGCGCCATGCGCCAGGCGAGCAGGTACTCCATCGGCGCCACGCCCACCGTGCGGCCGAAGCGCTCGAAGAAGGTCGAGCGCGAGAGCGCGGCTTCGCTGGCGAGCTCGGCGACCGTCCAGTCGTGCATCGGGCGTTCGTGCATGACGCGGATGGCGGCTGCGAGGCGATCATCGGCAAGGCCGCGCACGAGGCCCGCCGATGCGTGGGTGCCCGCCGTGGATCGCAGCGCTTCGATGAGCAGAACCTCCAGCAGGCGCGCGAGTATCACGTCGCGCGCGGGCCGTTGCCCGCGCGACTCTTCGCGCACGAGTTGCACGAGCGTGGCCAGCCGCTGCTCGCTGCGAACATGCACGAACTGCGGCAACAGCGAGACCAGCAGCGATGCATCGGGCGAACCGAAGCTGCAGTGGCCCGCCAGCATCCGCAGGTCGACCGGGGCATCCGGCGCGCCGATCCTGAATTCGCCCTGGCCCAGCGCGACGGGCGGTGGCGTCTGGGCGCCCTCCGGCGGCGGCTCGAGGCTGGAGATCGTGATGACGTGGGCCGCGGGGACGAGGGCGAAGTCGCCCGCCAGCAGCTCGATCGGCGCGTGCCCGTCGACCGCGATGCGGCACCCGCCGTCGAGAACCACGCAGTAGAAGGGCTCGCCGGCATCCGAGCGGCTGATGCGCCAGGGGCTGGCCCCGAAGACGAGCTTGGAGAAGCGCGCGCCCGGCTGCAGCAACGTGACCACCTCGGCCAACGGATCGACCATGTCCGGACTATTTCACATGTGATTCGGATTCCGCATTGTAGTGAGTCCGGTCCCGGCGACCTATCGTCGAACCCTCTCCAACACCACCGGAATCCCCATGAAAACCGTCCTGATCACTGGCTGCTCGTCCGGCTTCGGCCTCGAGATCGCCCGCCACTTCCTGGCCCGCGACTGGCAGGTCGTCGCCACGATGCGCACGCCGCGCCACGACGTGCTGCCGTCTGCCGAGCGCCTGCGGGTGCTGGCGCTCGACGTCACCGATGCGCAGGGCATCGACCGCGCCGTGCAGACCGCAGGGCCGATCGACGTGCTCGTCAACAACGCCGGCTTCGGCGTGGCCTCGCCGGTCGAGCTGACCCCGCTGGCCACTGTGCGCGAGGTCTTCGAGACCAACACGTTCGGCACGATCGCCCTGACGCAGGCGGTGCTGCCCCAGTTCCGTCGGCGCGGGGCGGGCGTCGTGGTCAACGTCACGTCGAGCGTGACGCTGAAGGCGCTGCCCTTCATCGCCGCCTACCGGGCGAGCAAGGCGGCGGTGAATGCCTTCACCGAATCGATGGCGCTCGAACTCGCACCGTTCGGCGTGCGTGCGCACCTGGTGTTGCCGGGCCGTTCGCCCGAAACGCGTTTCAGCGACAACGCGCGGCCGCACATGCAGGGTTTCGGGCACGAAGCCTATGCCGAGCAGGCCAGGCAGGTCTTCGCGGGATTGCAGGACGCGACGGCCCCGACGACCCGCGTGCAGGACGTGGTTGAAGCGGTGTGGCGCGCGGCAACCGATCCATCCTGCCCGCTGCGCCTGCCGGCGGGTGCCGACGCGCTGGCGTGGGCCGCCGAGGCGCGCTGACGGCGGCGGTCGCAGCACCGCAGTTTCGGAGAAGCGGCGCAGGAGGGCCGGCGATATAAATCGGGTCCCGAGCAAAGGAGATCCCATGAATCAAGAGATCGAGGCCCCCGGTTCACGCTGGAGTGCGTGGGTGCGGCAAAGCCACCGTTGGCTGTCCATCGCGTTCACGGCCACCGTGGTGGCGAACTTCATCGTCCGCGCACGCGGGGAGCCGCCGGCCTGGGTGACCTACTCGCCGCTGATGCCGCTGTTCCTGCTGCTCTTCAGCGGCCTGTACATGTTCGCGTTGCCGCATGTGGTGCGGTGGCGCGGCGGGCGACGCCTCCAGATCGCATCGACGGGCAACACCCGGCCTCAGCCGGGTTCGCCGTCCGCATAGCGTTCGGCGATGGCGCGGAAGTCGTCACGCCGCCGGTCGAAGGCCGCCACGATGTCGGGATCGAACAGCGTTCCGCTCGCGGCGAAGATCGTGGCCACCGCCTCGTCGTGCGACACGGCCGGCCTGTAGATGCGCGGCGTGACGAGCGCGTCGTACGCGTCGGCCAGTGCCATCAGGCGCGCCGATAGCGGGATGTCGTGGCCGCGCAGGCCATCGGGGTAGCCCGAGCCGTCGAAGCGCTCGTGGTGTGCGAGCACGATCTCCTTCGCGCAACGCAGGAACGCCGCATCGACGCCCAGCCGCTGCTGCGACGCGTCGAGCGCATCGTGCCCGAGCCGGGTGTGCCGCTTCACCCGTGCGAATTCGTCGTCCGTCAACCGGCCGGGCTTGCGCAGGATCGCTTCGGGCACCGTGACCATGCCGATGTCATGCAGCGGAACCGATTGCACGATCAGGTCGATGCCGCGTTCATCCAGTTCGCCGGCGGGAAGCAGCGTCTCGCGCAGGTCCATGCACAGCGATCGCACGTAGTTCTGCGTGCGCAGGATGTGCGCGCTGGTGGTGCCGTCGCGCGTCTCGGCCAGCGAGGCCAGCGCCACCAGCGTCACTTCCTGGATGGACCGCATGTCGCGCGTGCGGCGCACGACCTCCGATTCAAGGTAGGCCGCCTTGTCGCGCAGCACGTCGGCCACCACCTTCAGGTGCAGGTGCGTGGCCACGCGCGCCAGGGCGATGGCCGGGCTGATCGGCTTGGTGATGTAGTCGACGGCACCGAGCAGCAGGCCGCGTTCCTCGTCCTCGGGCCGCGACATCGCGGTGAGGAAGATGACCGGCGTGGTCTGCGTGCGCGGATCGGCCTTCAACCGCGACAGCACCTCGTAGCCGTCCATGCCGGGCATCATGATGTCGAGGAGCACCAGGTCGGGCGGCGCGTCGAAGGCCAGCTGCAAGGCCTTGGCGCCGCTCGCGGCGAGTTGTACGCGGTAACTGTCGCGCAGCAGGTTGGACAGCACGTCGAGGTTCTCCGGCGTGTCGTCCACGGCAAGCACGGTGGGCTTGGAAATCGTCGCAGCGGACATGGCATGTTCCTCCGGCCTGGGCCTGTCGTTCACTCGTGGTCTTCGAAGCGCGACGCGATGGCCAGCACCTGGGCTTCGATGGCCACGAAGGCATCGAGCACGTCGGGATCGAAATGATTGCCGCGCCCCTTGCGCAGGATGTCCATCGCCTCCTGGTGCGAGAAGGCCGGCTTGTAGACGCGCCGGGTGATCAGCGCGTCGTAGACGTCGGCCACCGCCATCAGGCGCGCCGACACCGGAATCTCGTCGCCGGCCAGGCCTTCGGGGTAGCCCGAGCCGTCCCACTTCTCCTGGTGCGAGAAGGCGATCTCGCGGGCAAAGCGCAGGAAGCCGTTGCTGTGGCCGACGTAGCGCTCGACCTCCTGGATGACGTCGCGTCCGTAGACGGTGTGCATCTTCATGATCTCCCACTCGTCGGGGTCGAGCTTGCCGGGCTTCAGCAGGATGCGGTCGGGCACGCCGGTCTTGCCGATGTCGTGCAGCGGTGCCGACTTGTGCAGCAGCTCGATGTTCTGCTCGGTCAGAACCTCGCTGAAGCGCGGATGGTGCTTCAGCGCGTGGGCGAGCGCGGCCACGTAGTTCTGCGTGCGCCGGATGTGGTTGCCGGTCTCGTTGTCACGCGTTTCGGCCAGGCTCGCCATCGCATGGATGGTGGCGTCGCGCATCGTCACGACTTCGGCGGTGCGCTCCTGCACCAGCGATTCGAGCACCGTGTTCTGCTCGCTCAGCACGCGCCGGGCCTGGCTGACGGCAAGCTGGTTGCTCACCCGCACCAGCACGATGGGCGGGGAGATGGGCTTGTGGATGTAGTCGGCGGCCCCCAGCGACAAGCCCTTCTGCTCGTCTTCGACCTCCGCCTTCGCGGTGAGGAAGATCACGGGGATGTCGGCCGTCAGCGCGTCGGCCTTCAGCTGGCGGATGACCTCATGGCCGTCCATGTCCGGCATCATCAGGTCGAGCAGGATCAGGTCGGGTTGCGGCGCCGCTGCCGCGAGCTTCAGCGCCTTGGCGCCGCCGTTGGCGAGCTTGACCTTGTAGTCGTCCTTCAGCAGGTCGGCCAGCAGCGTCAGGTTGTCGGGCGTGTCGTCCACCACGAGGATGGTGCGTCGCGGGGCGCCGTTGGCGCTGGTTGTTGTCATGTTGTCCTCTCCCTCCATGTCGTCCACGGATTCACAGGCTCACCGACTGCAACCGGGTGGCCGAGCGCACGGCATCCAGCGCCAGGTCGAAGTCGTAGCCGTCCAGGGCACGCTGCGTGGCCTGCGCGGCATCCGCGCCGAACGTGCCTGCGAAATCGTACGCCAGCCGGGCGAACCTGGGGGCGGCATCGCCGCTGCATTCCTCCATCAGCGACAGCAGCTCGCGCAGCTCGCCGATCCATTCGGCGAGCGGCCGCGCAGGTGCCGCTGGCGATGCCGCCTGCGTAGCCGGCAAGGCCGCGTCGAGGTTCCGGGCTGCGGTGTCGAGCACGGCCTGCAGCGATTGCAGCAGGCCTTCCAGCGTCGCCCCGTCGCCGCCCTGCCGGAGGGCCGCTTCGGCATCGCCTGCCAGGTGCTGGCCCTGCGCGAGGCCGAGGTTGCCGCACAGGCCCTTCAGCGTGTGGGCCAGGCGCTCGGCCCGGCGCGGGTCGCCCTGCTGCAGGGCCGCGCGGATCTCGGCCGGAACGGCGGGCTGCTCGCTGCGGAAGCGGTGCAGCAGCTTGTGGAGCAGCGCTTCGTTGCCGTTGACGCGACGGCGGGCGGCGACGAGGTCGAAGCCATCGATCGCCCGGAGGCTGCCGGCGGAATGCGAACCGGCGGGCTCGGCCGCCGATGCCTCGCCCGCGAGCTTGGGTGCGAGCCACCGCCGCAGCAGCGCGTACAGCAGCCGGGGCTCGATCGGCTTGGCCATGTGGTCGTTCATGCCGACGGCCAGGCAGCGCTCGCGTTCCTCGCGCATCGCATGCGCGGTCATCGCGACGACGGGCAACGCCGCGAAGCGCGCGTCCTCGCGCAGCAGCCGGGTCGCCTCGTAGCCGTCCATCACCGGCATCTGCAGGTCCATGAAGACGAGGTCGTGGTGGCCCGGCGGCGCGGAATGCAGCCGGTCCAGCGCCTCTTGGCCGTTGTGGGCCACCTCGACGGCGATGCCGGCGGATTCGAGCAGCTCGGTGGCGATCTGCTGGTTGGTGTCGTTGTCTTCGGTCAGCAGCACGCGGGCCGACGCGAAGCGCGGCACGCTGCCCGCATCCACCGGTGCCGCGCCGGCCTCTTGCGGGGCGAAGAGGTCGACCAGCGTGTCGATCAGCGCCGAGCGGCTCAACGGCTTGAGCAGGAAGGCGTCGACGCCGGCCGCCTCGGCGGCGCTGCGCACCTCCTCGCGGCCGAAGGCGGTGACGAGCACCACCTTGAGCGCCTGCGTGGCCGCCGCCTTGGCCTGGGTGGCGAGCTCGATGCCGTTCATGCCGGGCATCTGCCAGTCGGTGAGCAGCAGCTGGAATGCCGCGGGCCCGCTCGACAGCGCCGCCATCGCCTCGCGACCGCCGGACACCGCTTCCACCTGCATCGGCAGACCCTTGAAGGCGTCCAGCAGGATCTCGCGTGCAACAGGGTTGTCGTCCACCACCAGCACGCGCAGCCCGTTCAGCGCCTGCGGCACGACGCGCGGCAGCCTGGCCCGGGCCTCGCTGCGTTCGAGCCAGCAGGTGAACTGGAAGCGGCTGCCCTTGCCGGGCTCGCTGTCGACGCGGATGCGGCCCTCCATCATCTCCACCAGCCGCTTGCAGATGCTCAGGCCCAGGCCGGTGCCGCCGAAGCGGCGTGTCGTCGACCCGTCGGCCTGCGTGAAGGGCTGGAAGAGGCGGACGGTCTGTTCGGCATCCATGCCGATGCCGGTGTCGCGCACGCAGAATTCCAGCTGCACGCGCCCCGCCTGCTCGGCCACGAGCCGGGCCGACAGGTGGATCTCGCCCTGCGGCGTGAACTTGATCGCGTTGTTGACCAGGTTGATGAGGACCTGGCCCAGGCGCAGCGGGTCTCCGCGCAGGCCGCGCGGCACCTCGGCCGGCACGTCGAAGAGGTATTCGAGGTCCTGGTCCTGCGCACGTGCGACGGTCACGGTGGCCAGGTTGGCCAGCACGTCGTCGAGGTTGAAGTCGATCAGCTCCATGTCGAGCCGGCCGGCCTCGATCTTCGAGAAGTCGAGGATGTCGTTGATGATGCCCAGCAAGGCCGTGCCGGCGCCGTGGATCTTCTGCAGGTAGTCGCGCTGCTTGGGCGTGAGCTCGGTGCGCAGCGCCAGGTGAGACATGCCGATGATGGCGTTCATCGGCGTGCGGATCTCGTGGCTCATGTTGGCGAGGAACATCGACTTGGCCTGAGTCGCTTCCTCGGCCACGGCCTTGGCGGCCACCAGCGAGCGCGCATTGGCCTTCTGCGCGCTGATGTCGATCAGCCAGGCCAGCAGGCCGCGTTGTCCTTCGTATTCGTCGGGCAGGTAGGTGGCGAGGATGTCGCGCTGCGAGCCGTCAGGCGCGTGCATGCGCACCTCGTAGTCGCGCACGATGCCGTCGCGCTCCAGGATCTCCAGCATGCGCCGGCGGTCTTCGGCGTCGACGTAGGTGTCGGGCAGGTCGGTGCCCGTCAGCCGGATCAGCTCGTGCGTGCGCGGGTTGGCGAAGCGCACCCGCCCCTCCACCGAGATGGCGACGCCGACCGGTGCGGTCTCGAGGATGCGCAGCAGGCGCTCGCGCTCCTGGCGCAGGTCGCTCAGGGCCTGCTTGCGGTCGGTGACGTCGAGCGCGATGGCGATGATGGAGTCGACCTGGCCGGCCTCGTTGCGCAGCGGCGACAGGCTCAGGTCGATCCAGCCGACGTGCCCGTCGCGGTGGCGGTAGCGCAGCATCGCGCGCGCCTGCACCTGGCCGGCCAATGCATCGGCCACCATGGCGCGCATCTGCCCGCGGTCTTCCTCGGCGATCAGGTCGCCGACCGGCAGGGCGGCGAGCTCTTGCTCGCTGTAGCCGAACAGCGCGGCCGATGCGGCGTTGATCTGCTGGCGCGACAGATCGGCGCCGATGTTGACGATGCCCACGGGGGCGTGGTCGAAGATCGCGTGGAAATAGCGCTCGCGGTTGGCGAGCTCGGCGCGCTTGTGTTCCAGTTCTTCGGTGCGCCTGGCCACCTTGGCCTCCAGCGTGGCGTTGGCGCGGGACAGGTCGTCGGTGGCGGCCAGCAGCATGCGCCGCATCGATTCCTGGGCCTGGGCCAGCGTGCCGATCTCGCGCCAGCGTGCCTGGATCTGCACCGGCTGCGTCAATTGCATGCGGCCGATGCGCTCGCTCTCGGCCGACAGCTGCTCGAGCGGGCGCGCGAACTGGCGGGCGATCCAGGCGGCGAGGCCGGCGGCGCTGGCCACCGAGAGCAGGCCCAGCAGCACCAGCAGGGCGAGATCGGTCCATGTGCCGGGGATGAAATCGCTGGCCGGCGCTGCGACGGCAAGCAGCACCTTCTTCTCGCCGAGCGAGGTGCTGTGCACCAACGCATACCAGGCCCGGCCCCCGCTGGTGTAGCGCAGCTCGCCGGCCGGCTCGGCGTCGGCGCGCCAGCGCTGGATGGCCTGGGCCAGCGCGGGCACGCCGATGCCGTCGACCGGCTGGAGCACGTTGGCCTTGATGGCCTCGTCGGACGTGAAACGCCCGGAGCGGGGCAGGCCCAGCACGCGGCCGTCGGGGTGCAGGATCGCGACCATGCCGTCCTGGCCCGCCACCGCCCTGGTCGTGAAGTGCGACAGGTCGAGCAGCTTCACGTCGTGGCTGATGACGTAGCGGCTCCCGTCCGCGCCGCGCCAGCGCGCCGCAGCGGTGATGCCAGGTTCGCGCGTCGTGAAGAAGACGTAGGGGTCGGTCCATCGGATCGCGCCATCGGAGGGGGCGGCCATGGCGGCGGTGAACCACGGGCGCGTGCGTGCGTCGTAGTCGAGTTCGCGCATCTCGACGCGCACCAGTTGCTGCGCTGCATTCCAGTGCAGCCAATAGCTGCGGCGCCCCCATTGCGCCGGATGGGTGAGCCGGTTGACCCAGGTGCCGTCGGCGTTGCGCAGCAGCAGGATCTCGCGGCCGGTTTCGCTGGCCATCAACACCGAGCTGATCTCGGCGTGGTTGGCGATCACGGAAAAGAAGATCTCGTTGAAGCCGAGCAGGTCGTCGAGGTTGGCCTTGCGCTGCCGGCCCCAGTCGAGCGAGGTGCGCAACGTGGTTTCCACGGTGCCGAGGAGTTGCTGCACCCGGCCGTCGAGCTCGGTCGCGGCCTGGCCCATCTGGGCATGCGCCAGGCGGTCGATGGTCGGCCTGAGGACGAGAAGGCCCACGCTCAACGCGAAGGCCAGCAGGATGGTGGCCGCGAGGAGCGAAATGCGGAACACCAGGGCGCGGCGAATGGTCTCGCTGTCGGCACTCTTGTTGGGGCTCTTGTGAGGCTCCGTCACGCTGTGCTCCCTGGCTGCTCAGGCGGTGAGGCGAGTATGCGGCAGCGGCGCCGCGTGTGCCATCTCGAGGCTTCTGTCGGGTCGCCGGGCATCGATGACGTGCCCCCGGCCGTGAGCGACCTGGAGAAGCAGGCCCCCGTCCGGCCACGGACCCCTCCTCGAACGCGAGTCGTCGTCCCGTCAGGTCATTCCTGCGACCCCAGGCCGCTCAGGCCGGGATCGCCAGACGCAGCGCCCGGGCCTTGGCGCGTGCTTCGCTGGCGGACATGCCGTAGACGTCGCGAAACACCTTGCCGAAGTGGCTCGGGTCGTTGAAGCCCCAATGGCTGGCGATCTCGCCAATCTGGCGCGCGGCCAGCGTCTCGCTTTCGAGGTCGCGCCGGCACATGGCCAGGCGACGCTCGCGAATGTGGGTGGAAGCGGTCTTGCCGGAGTCCTCGAAGAGCTTGTGCAGGTTGCGCTGCGTCATGCGGAACGTGCGTGCCAGCGAGGCCACGCCGAGCGACGGGTCGTTCAGGTGGGCCTCGATGTAGCGCAGCACCTGGTCGAGCACGAGCTGCCGCAGGCGCGGCGCCGGCAACGCGGGCTGGTCTCCGAGGCAGAGGCCCAGCAGATCCAGCGTGGCGCCGAGCGCTGCGGGCCGGCTCGATGCCGGCAGTTCGCCGAAGCGCCGCATCAGCGAACGGAAGTGGTCGAAGAACAGGCCCCCGGCGCCATGCCGCCCGTCCATCGGTCGTCCGACCAGGCTGCGCACACGCGGCATGCGGCGCAGCAACTCGTCCTCGGGCACCAGCAGCGACAGCTGGCGCAGGTTGTCGCCCGTCGTGAAGGACAGTGGGCTGGTGCTGTCCCACAGGGTGAACATGCCTTCGGTGAGGTGCAGTTCGCGGTCATCGCCGAAGCGCAGCGTCTCGGCGCCCTGGGCAATCATCACGACGGTGAGGTAGGCCTCGTCGTCGCCTGCGATCTGGGCGCGCCCTCGCGTGCCGCTCACCCGCGCCGATGCGGTGCAGTCGGTGAGCCGCAGGCCGCCGACCCGGTGCTGGTGCATGAAGGCCGGGAAGCGTTCGCAGGCGATGCTGGGGATGTCCCAGCTCAGGTGCGCGTCGACGATGACCTCGCGCCAGGCGTCGAACTGCCGGTTCGGGGGGAGGTCGGCGGTGCACCAGGCCTCGGACGGGACGCACTGGACGTGATCGGGCGGATTCATGGGCTTGCGAGGCAACAACAGGCAGGAGCTTACAAGCCGGTTCGCAGCGATTCACGGCGAAACCTTGATGGAGAGATGACGGCCTGTGCATTTCTGCAACTTGGCGTGGTGCAGGAAGGAATGTTCATTGGTTCGGTTGCGAAAACGAGCAGGTGGCGCGCACCGCCGGACGGCGAATGCCCGTAGGCTGGCTCCGCCTTTCCACGCAGTACGTTCCAAACCATGACCTGCTCACAAACCAAGACCTCCCTGCCGAAGACCTTCCTGATGGCCTCGACCCTGTGCGCGGTGCTGGCCGCCTGCGGCGGCAGCGACGATTCAACGGCCACCCCGGCGACGCCCGCCGCGGCAACTTTTGCCGGCTGCTTCGAGATGACCGAGGGCGTGGCCTACACCGTGACCGATCCGGGTGGCGTCTCCGACGGCGTCTTGATGACCAAGGAGTCGTTCGAGGGCGCCGTGCAGAACGCCGCGGTGAGTTTCAGGGATGCGACCAGCGTGCGCGACGATGTGACCTACTGGTCGCAGGACGCGAACGGCACCCACCTGTCGGGCGGGATCCTCTACGACGCCAACGGCGCCCCCGCCTACAAGGCCGTCCGTTCCGCAGGCTTCACGCTGCCGCTGGCCATGCAAGCCGGCGAATCCAGGACCCTGGACTACACCGAAACGACCACCGCGCTGGCCGGCTCGTCGGCGGGCCAGTCCTCCACGGCGTCGTTGCAGGAGACCTGGACCTTCGAGGGCTTTGAAACCGTGACGCTGGCCGGCAAGACCTTCCCGGACACCTGCCGGATGAAGACGCTGGACGCGGACGCCGCGGCGAACGGCGATGGCCCGTCGACACTCTGGTTTGCCAAGGGATTCGGCATCATCCGCGCCCTCCACACCGACAGCGCCGGTGCGACCGTCGAGGACATCAAGGTGGAGAGCATCACCGCTCAACCCTGAATCGGCGGCACACGCCGGCCTACAGATCGAACTGTGTCGGCATCATCACGACATCGCGGATCGTCATGCCGCGCGGGCGGGTCAGCATGAAGACGACGACCTCTGCCACCTCGCTGGCCTCGAGCAGGCTGCCGGCCTCGCGCGCCTCCTTCAGCTTCTGCGGCGGCCAGTCGGCCAGCAACGCGCTGATGACCGGGCCGGGCGAGATCGCGCCGACGCGGATGCCGTGCTTGAAGACCTGACGCCGCACGGTCTGCACGAAGCAATTGACCGCCCACTTGGACGAGGCATAGACCGGCTCCCACGGGGTCGGGAAGTGGGCGGCCAGGGAACTCGTGACGATGATGTCGCCGGTGCCCCGCGCGATCATGTGGGGCAGCACGTCGTGCACGTTCTTCATCACGACGTTGACGTTCAGGTTCAGCATGCGGTCGATCGCCTGGGTGTCGTTGTCGACCAGGTCGCCGCCGACGTAGAGGCCGGCGTTGGCGTGCAGGATGTCGATCCGGCCCACCTGGTCCAGCACCCGCGGCACCAGGCTCGCGCAGTCCTTCGGGTCGAGCAGGTCGATGCGCAGCGGGATCACGGTGTCGCCGTGCCTGGCGGACAGCGCGGCCAGCGCCGCCGCGTCCCGATCGACCATCACCACGCGCACCCCTGCGGCGAGCAGGGCCTCGGTGCTGGCCAGGCCGATGCCCGATGCCGCGCCCGTGACCACGGCCACCTTGCCTGTCAAATCACTTGCCACGATGGCTGTCTCCTTGGTTGCGGCGACGCCCCCGCGGGCGATCCGGAATGACGCAACGATAGGCCGAGCGGCGACAAGGATCGGTACGGAAACGGGCGGTTCAGATACTTTTCTGCGCGCGGCGCCGACGCGGGCGGCTGAAACCTGGCCGAAGGCACTGGCAAAACTGAAGGCGCTGTGCGAGAAACGCGCTCATTGACGTCTCACTGGCTGGGTGAGCCGGTGCAACCTCTGGAGCGCCATGAACTGCAGCACCGTACCGCATTGGGTCACCGCCCTGTCCTGCATCGCACTGGGCGCCTGCGCCAGCGGGCCCTCGGTGACCACCAACCGCCTCGGCATGCGGATGGTCCTGGTCCCGGCCGGCGAGTTCGTGATGGGCAACGATGCCTCGGTGGAGGAGATGACCAGGCTCTACCCCGCGTACGAACTCAGGCGACTGCAGGACCTGGCGGACGAAGCGCCCGTTCACCGCGTGCGCATCACGCACCCGTTCTACATGGCGCAGCACGAGGTGACGGTGGGCCAGTTCCGCGCCTTCCTTGCGGCGTCGGGCCACGTGCCGGAGTCGGTGGCCGACGGCACCGGCGGCTATGGCTACAACCCCGCCTACGACCCCGCCACCTCGAAACGAGGTGACGCCTTCGAGGGTCGCGATCCGCGCTACTCATGGCAGAACCCCGGTTTCGACCAGACCGACGCGCACCCGGTGGTCAACGTGACCTGGCACGACGCCGTGGCCCTGGCCCGCTGGCTCAGCGCCACCGAGAAACGCCGCTACCGCCTGCCCACCGAAGCCGAGTGGGAATATGCGTGCCGCGCCGGCACGCGCACGCAGTACCACGGTGGCAACGCGCCCGGCTCGCTGGGCGCGGTGGCCAATGTGTTCGATGCCGATGCGGCGGTGAACTGGCCCCGGTGGAAGGCCTTCGCGCTGCCCACCGCCGACGGCTTTGCGTTCACCGCACCGGTGGGCCAGTTCACGCCCAACGCCTTCGGCCTGTACGACATGCATGGCAACGTGTGGGAGTGGACGGTCGACTGGCACGACGACACCTACTACGCCCGCTCGCCGCAGGACGATCCCCAGGGGCCGGCCGAAGGCGGCGTGAAGGTGCGCCGGGGTGGCTCGTGGCACACCTGGCCGCTGTATGCGCGCTGTGCCTATCGCAACTGGAACGCACCGGACACGCGCTACACCTTGGTGGGGATCCGCCTGGTGATGGAGGCGAACTGAAGGGCCCGCACGCAAAAAAGGCCTTCCCCTCTCGGGAAAGGCCTTTCGACAGCGGCGCGGCTTACTTCGCGGCGCCGGTCGCCCGCATCAGTTCGCCGTTCAGGTCACCGTCCAGCGACCAGCTGAAGATGCCACCCAGTCCCTTGGACTTCAGGTAGTTGATCTTGGTCTGGATGACTTCCGGCGTGTCGTAGCTCCAGAAGTTCGTGCCGTCGAACTTGTAGCTCTGCTTCGTGACCGGATGGACCAGCACCGTGCCCGGGGCGTTCTTCAGGACCTTGTAGTCTTCGATGCCCGCCTCGTAGGTGCCGCGTGCAGGGGCGGTGGCCTTCTGGTAGAGGCCGTTGTTGACGTTCGCCACGCCCGTCCAGCCGCGGCCGTAGAACGGCACGCCGACGTTGATCTTGCCCGGCGGCATGCCCGCCTGCAGCAACACGCCGACCGCTTCGTCGATGTTGTAGTACGACGCCACGGTGCGCACGCCCGGCTTCAGCGGATCGTAGTAGTTCGGGCTGGATTGATCCGCATAGAGGTTCGACTGGAAGTCGGTCGGGCCTTGGGGCTCGAAACCGCCGTGGAAGTCGTAGCTCATCAGGTTGACCCAGTCCATGTACGGGCCGTACTGGCCGGGCTCGGTGGCGTCGATCTTGTCCTTGCCCGAGCCGAGTGCGGCGGTCAGCAGGTAGTGCTTGCCGTTCACCGCATCGAGCTGGGTGCGGAACTCCTTCATCAGCAGCGTGAAGTTGTGGCGGTCCGCCGCGCTCACGGTGTTGTACGGCTGGCCGATCACGGCCGGGAATTCCCAGTCGATGTCGATGCCGTCGAACACGCCGGCCAGCACGCCGTCGCCCCCTCGGCCGCTGTACGGCGGCAGGTTGCCCTTGATGTAGATGTTCAGGCACGAGCTGACCAGCTGCTTGCGCAGCGCGTCGGTCTGGGAGGCGGCGGAGAACCACTTCGACCACGTCCAGCCGCCGAGCGAGATCAGCACCTTGAGGTTCGGGTACTTGGCCTTGAGCTGCTTCAGTTCGTTGAAGGAGCCGGCCAGCTTCGCATCCCATGTGGGCGCGGCACCCACCAGGCGCAGCGGGGTGCGGCCGTAGTCGGCCCAGGCATCGCCACCGGTGCCGGCGCTCGGGTCGTTCGGGTTCGTCGCGCCCGGCTCGAGCTTGTCGATGCCTTGGGCGCACTCGTAGCCGCCATTGCGCTGGTAGATGTTCGCGAAGGCGTAGTTGACGAAGGTGAGCGTGTTGGCCGAGCCCGAGGAGATGATGTCGGCGACTTCATAGCCGCGGCCGTACACGCCCCACTGCGTGAAGTAGGAGCCGACCTGGCGTCCGCCGGGTGCCGGCGCCGGGGCAGGGGCGGGCGCAGGCGCCGGTGCAGGAGCTGGTGCGGGCGACGGCGCCGGAGCTGGTGCCGGAGCGGGAGCGGGAGCGGGAGCGGGAGCCGGTGCCGGCGCCGGCGTGCCGGCGCAATTGCCGACGACCGTCCAGGGTTGGCCGCTGCCTGCGGGGCCGCTGTTGGTGGCCGGGTTCTGGTTCTGCGTCCAGTAGTTGGCCTTGTAGTTCACGCCGTTGTAGCTGGCGGTCGAGCCGCCGGTGTAGGTGGCGGAAGCCGTCCACGCGAGGTAGCAGGTGCCGCCCGGGTTGGGCGCGGGGGCTGGTGCAGGCGCGGGGCTCGGAGCCGGTGCGGGCGATGGCGCAGGGGCGGGAGCCGGTGCGGGTGCAGGGGCGCTGCCGTTCGTCGGTGCCCACAAGGACGGCGTGGTCGTCGGCGTCCAGTTGGTGCCCACCCAGGCGGTGTGCGTGACCAGCGCCACATAGTCGCGGCCGCCATAGCTCACCACCGTGCCGACGGTGTAGGTGACGCCTTCGCGCCAGGCGGGCGCGCTGCTGGCCTGGGCCAATTGCACATCGCTGTCCCAGCTGCCCTGCACGCCGAATGCCGACGCGGCCTGGACTTGCCCCCACAAGCTGCCGATCGCGACGGCAACCATGGTCATACCCAATGTCTTCCCCTTCATCTCGGATCTCCTTCGGTTGAGATGCATCTTTCAAGGCGCGGCGACTCTGTTGGGGCACGCAGAACAACACACGGCTTGCAACAAATTGCGCGGGCCATGGCCCCTCGTTCGCGGCAAACTTGCTTCGCCGGTGGGATCCATGAACCAAAAGGTATTGTGCTGGTACTTAAATGGTATTCCAACCGAGGTTTCTCAAAGACACCAATTCCTACGCCTTGCAAAGCAGGGTTTCCGCGCGTGGCCCCGATGCGGGGCAGGCTGGCGTCAATACCAGTTGGGGAACGTGGAGGAGGGGCAGGCATCTGGCCCAGGAGACCCCGGGTGAACCTCGCGGTCAGGCCTTGGCAGCGGGCTTGAAGATGTGGATCGTCTCGCCGCGCGCCAGCATCTGCACCAGCTGGGCGATGCGCTTGGCGCGCGTCTCGGCCTTCACGGCCGTCTGTATGCGCCACAGCACCGCGTATCGATTGGTCGCATTGATCGTTGCGAAGAAGGCCTTGGCGCTCGGCTCGGCTTCGAGCGCCGCCGCCAGGTCCTCGGGCACCGTGGACGTGCGCGCTCCGTGGTAGGCCTGCGCCCAGCGTCCGTCGGCCTTGGCGGCCTCGATCTGCGCGTGGCCCGGCGCCTGCATGCGGCCCGTCTCGATGAGCGCCGCGACCTTGTCGACGTTGATTTTCGACCAGATGCTGCGCGGGCGCCGCGGCGTGAAGCGCTGGAGAAAGTGCTGGTCGTCGAGGCCCTTCTTCTGGCCGTCGATCCAGCCCCAACAGAGCGCGATCTCCACCGCCTCTGGGTAGGTGACGCTGGGCTCATTGGCACCCTTCTTGGCGATCTTGAGCCAGAGGCCATCGGATGCGGCGTGATTCTTCTTCAGCCAAGTCTCGAAAGCCTTGGCGCTCTTGAACAAGGTCGGGGTCAAGTCGAATGGGATGGTGGATTTGGCGGCGGGCATCGAATGCAGTGTGCCGCAAGAGCGCCGGCGTGGCTCGTCGAACTCGTTCGCGCGACGCGGCCTTGAGCGCGTGTCGATCGACTGCCGCGTGGAGCCGGCCACAAGCGGTCTTGCACCGTCGGCGCGCCTGCTAACTCCTCGAACCGAGGCTCGCGACCAACAAGTCCCGCACGACCTCCTTGTTTCGAGGCGTGGCCAATCCAATGCCGACGGCCAGCTCGTTGCCCTCGACCAGAGCCCGATAGGAAACACCTGCTCGCCGCAGTCTTGCAAACGATTTTGGCAGCAAGGCAATGCCACGCCCGCCCGCCACATCGGCAAGGAGGACGTGATGGTCAGTCGGCTCCTTGACCTTCCGCGGCGCAAAGCCGTGCTGGGCGAAAACACGCTGGCAGTGGTCGTAGAACGCAGGCTGACGCGCACGCTCGAACCAGAAGATGACCTCTGCGGCGAGGTCGGCGAGTCGAACTGTTCGGCGCCGGGCCAGGCCGTGGGACGATGGCATCGCCACCATCATCGGCACCCGGTCAAGCTCCATCACGTCGAGGCCGGAGGCCTCGGTGGGCAGCGCGATGAAAGCTGCCGCCAATCGGCCGGCGCGCAGTTGGCGCACGAGCCTCGGGGACGTGTCGACGACCACCGACACGGCCGTGTCGGGATGCCTCGCCTGGATCCGTTCCGCGAGCCCACCGAACCACGCCGGTTCGACGGCGCTCGTCAGGCCGAGCCTCAAACTCTGCGGCATGCCCTCGTGCGCCAGGCTGGCCTCGGCCTCCCGGAGCAATCTCCCGACGCTTCGCGCATAGGGCAGCAGCTTGCGGCCGGCGTCGGTGAGGCTCACACCCTGAGTACCGCGGTCGAACAGGCGTGTACCCAGCCGCTCCTCGAGTTCACGAATCGCACGGCTCAACGGTGGTTGGGACAAGTGCAGCGTCTCGGCGGCCTGCCGGAAGCTCAACGTGTCGGCCACGGCCAGGAAGAGTGCAAGAGAGCGGGAATCCAAGCGCGATGACATACCAAAAAGGTATCACGAACTTGGTCATTTCACATGCCATGGCCCGCACCTACAGTGGCTTGCATCGAAACTCAGGAGCCGCTCATGGCCATCAAGCATCTCATCGTCGCAGGCAGCCTTGCTGCCATCTGTTTCGGGCATCGGGGCGATGGACGTGTGCGTCGATATCGCCATGGAGCCGCACGATGAGCGCCGACCGCTACGAACGCGGCGCCGCCATGCTGGCTGCCGTAGACGGCCCCGCGGGCCTGGCGGTTGTGGAGGGGCTGGCGAAATCCTTTCCCGATTTCGCGCGCTACATCGTCGAGTTCCCGTTCGGTGACATCTATGCGCGCAAGGGGCTGGGCCTGCGCGAACGCGAACTCGCCACTGTCGCGGCGCTGTGTGCCCTCGGCAACGCTCAGCCTCAACTGCGGGTGCACGTACACGCCGCCCTTCATGTCGGTTGCTCGCCAAGTGAAGTCGTCGAGGTGGTGATGCAGATGGCTGTCTACGCGGGGTTCCCGGCTGCACTCAATGGCCTGACGGTGGTGCGGGAAGTCTTCGCAGAGGCGGGTATTGCGCTGCCCGTGGGTTCCGAGTAGCGGTGTCCTTGACGGAGGGGTTGGGCGTATCAGTTTCGAGTCGCCAACCGAGCAAGAACATCTGGCAGCATTCCGTAGGCGCGAGCAGACGCCAAGTGGTCGATGTAGTCCCGGGATTCGCAGATGACACCAGCGACCACACGAACGACAAAGATGCATCGAGTATTCAATGGTCGCTCGCCAACGGAGCCTGTGTAGCGAAACTCGACAATGACGACTTCCGGGTCGGCGGTCGTGTGCTCCCGAAACTCCTCAACGCCGGACGTGACGGAAACGCCAGCCTGCGACATTCTTGCGAAGTGAGCCCGCAAGGCGTCTCGACCCACGGTTGCCGAGTCAGCATGCTCTGGATGGAAGGGGTGCGTGACGTGTGCGTCAACGGCATACAGGTCTGCCAGTTGTTCAATCTGGCTTTGGTCGCCGTTTCGTAACCGCGTGACGCGGTCAACCAGCTCACGTACTGTTTCGCTGGCAGTGCGCGTCAAAACGATCTCCTTTTCCGAAAGGCCAGAGCCTGGATCACCAGTCTCGCCTTGTCAACTTGCCAAGTCACGTTGCCCCGCCGGACGACGCGACCCGCGATGGCACGGCACCGTCACCGAGGCTCGCGCGGAACACGCGAGCGTAGTTGCCACCAAGGATGCGCTGCACGTCGTCTGCGTTGAACCCATGCTGAAACAGCGCGTCGGCCAGAGCCGGCAGGTCGCGGTATGAGGCGAACGTCGACGGCCCGACCAGGCCGTTCATGTCGCTGCCGAGAGCGACATGCTCGACCCCGACGACCTCCGCCATCCGCGCGATGCCGACAGCCAGGGCTGCCAGGTCGGGGAAGACCGAAGCCGGTGGCCAGATACCAATCACGCCGCCGGTGCCCGCGATTGCGCGTGCGTGGTCCGGCGCGATCAGGCGGCTGCGTGGCCCCGGCGCCGCGGCCAGCGATGTGTGCGACAGCACGAGCGGCTTGTCTGTGACAGACGCGGCCTGGCGGACGAGGTCATGCGTGCCGTGTGCGACGTCGACCACGATGCCGAGCCGGTTGCAGCGCCGTATCACTTCGGCGCCGGTCTGCGTCAGGCCGCCGTGCACCGGGGGCTCGGTCTGGATGTCCCCGAGGTCGTTGACGCGGTAGTGCGTGAGCTGGAGGTGACGCAGCGCCCAGCGCCCGTAGGCGTCGTCGACGCGGTCGACGTGGCCCTCGAGGAAATCGCCGCCTTCGGCCGTGACGATGATGGAGGGGGCTGCGCTGCGAGCTTCGTCCAGGTCGCGCGCGCTGCGCACGATGCGCAAGCCCTGCGCGCGCGCGAGTTCGTGCACGCGCCGGAACGACTCTTCACCGTAGGCCTGCAGCTCGCCGGGCTGCGGGTCACGGAAAGGCCGGATGCGTTTCTCGGCGGTGACGCGGTGCGTTGGCGAGTCGGAGACGATGGCCAGGCACAGCACGGCCATGCCGCCGTCGCGCATCGGGCTCGCGACCGGCGCGAAACGGCCACCGTGCTCGACGCGGTCGAGGCCGATGATGTGGCCGGCGTGCGTGTGAATGTCGACGCTGACCATGGATTCGAGCAGGCGGCGGCTCTCGTTCGGCGCAGGGTGCGGCGCGGATGCCGCAGCAGGCGTCGCGAGCAGGTGGGTCGGCGTGCTGGTGCAGGCTTGCTGCGTGGCTGCCGCGGCCCACGCCAACGTGCGCAGCGCATTGCGCCGGGTGAAGCGGACATCCGGCGCGCGCTGCCGACAGAGCACGCGGGCGTCGTGGAGCTGGAACTTCCAGCCAGACGGATCGTCATCCGGCAGCGCGCGCAGGCGGCCGGCGAGGCGGACGCTCTCGCCGGTGATCGCGATCGGTGCTGCCGCGAACACCTCGATGCGCGACCTCGCGTCGCTCGGCAGGCAACCAACGCAGCATGCGGCCTCCGGAAGCAGGGCGAAATAGGACGCCGCCGTCGCGGGTTCGAATGGCGCAATCCAGCCGTCGATCTGGGTTTCTTCGTCAAGGCGCGCGCCGGAGGGCAATCGCTTGAGCGTCGGGAAGTCTGTGCCTTCGAATGTCATGGGGTTTTCGTCGTCAAGGGCGGGGCGACCGGCGCGCTTCGTGGTCGGAAACACGCATGAACACCAGACGTTAGCTGTCGCGGCCGCTCTGCGTATTGCCATACTGTGAAGCCAGGTATCGATACCTCTCGCCCGCGGCTGACGGGCGTGCAGACGATCGCAACAGTGGCCGATTGCTCAGCGGATCCTCAGGCGGCATTCTTCTTGGCCCGCACCGAGGCCCACGCCTCGCACACCAGTGCAATGAGACGGTGGACGTCTTCGCTGGTGTGGAATTCGAACTCAAGCCAGGCCGACGCTGACTTCCTGAAATGAGCCCGTGGATCGTCCTTGAGAGATGCTTGGATCTTGCGAGGGAGCTTGAGATCGAGCAGGTCATCGGCATGCAAGTGAGCGAACTCCTTGCCGAGGACAGACCAAGCCGGTCGATCTCTCGAGCCGAAGCGAGAGGTGGTTTGCTTGACGCCCGGGAGCGCGAGGATTTGGGCTGCTAGCTCTTGAACTGGTGCCATGTGACCCTCCAGGATCCGAGCGATGTCTTGATTTGACCACCGCGTTGTGCGGGCATGCGTTGCGAGTTGAGGCGAGATTCAGTTCGTCTACCAGAATGACGGCAAACCTCCACAACTACTACGCTATGACATCTCGTCCAGACTGCTGGTCGTCAACTAGGGCGGAGTGGATTCAGCGGCCGATGAGGCGCAGTTGGTGAATGCCATGGCGAACATGCGGCACGGAGTCGCGTCTCGTCTCAGCTTCTACGCGTCAGTTTCATTTCCAGTTTTCGTCTTCGGTGTGTACGGCATCGTCAGCCAGGACTTTTTGGCGACGGCCGTATCGCTCGTTGGGCTTTCGATTTTTGTCGGCTGGAACTTGTCGCAGGAATCGAAATATGTTGGCCTATGCAAATCAGTCTTCGAGAAGGTGGCCCGGCATCAACGAGACAGTGCTCCGCCGGTCCAGCAAGCCGCTGCCCCCGATGTGGGCGGCCCTCCTGAGCAATTGTGTTGTGCGTCTGCTTGGAGGCAATCAATCCGATGTCGGCAGTGCCCGCAACGGGTCGCCCATGGGTCGGCCAGGCGCTGCCGCCGACCGGCAACAATCGGCCAGTTGCTGCCGTTCGGCCAGGGACTTCGAATGTCCGCTCACCGCCGCAATGCTGACGCAGAGAGGCGCCGTCGGCAACGCTGGATGAGGTGAGGTTCGTCTCCACCTCGACCTGGCGCAGGTGGACGTCCGCTCCGCGCGCCCGCGAACGCACACGATCGACCCTTAGCCGCCTGTCGGTTCGCTACGAAGCTGCCCTTCGACCGAGCTTCGGCACAAGGAGCTTCGTGTCCACGAAGCAGCCGTTCGTGGCCTCCGGGGCCCGGCCAGTTGCCGCCATTGGACGCATCGACCCGTTTGAGAGCAAGCGTCCAAGGTTGAAGTTCAGAGAACTGCGACCGCAGACAGCTTGCTTTCAATCGGTTTCGAATGCTGAATGACTAGCCCGACTGGAACCAACCCTACGGGCTGACAGTGCGCGGACGGCGGCAGCGCATCAGAAAAAGGCGGTAGAGAGGCTACCCACTCCGGGGCTTATTGCACTGCAACGTGCGCCCCTCTGCTCGAACAATTGGCGCGACAATTATCAGTCCCGATCAGTACTTCGGCTCTTCAGCACTGATGTCCGCTGACGCTACAGTCTTCTGAACGCCAGCGTACCTCATCCCTTCGTAAGCGACTCGAGAAGCTCTCGAAGTGTCGCCCTCCGAAAATCGGGGAAAGTGATGCCCGATCGCCGTTGCATCGGATCCTTCTGGACCTGAACGCCCCAGCGGCCTTCGTAGTTCGGCGGCCACCACAACTGTGTGGCGCGGTCGACAAGAATGCTCTTGTCGTCGCCAACCCAATGCACGATCTGCGTCGCAACCTCGTGCTTGTCGGGGTCGTCGACGTGCGCGGGATCCTGCTTCAGCGGCTGCGGTACCTCCGCCGGCGTGATGACAATGCCGTATTGCGCTCGCACCGGGCCGTGCTCCAGTTCGTTCTTGCGCCAGTCGTCGGCCGTAGGTTCGTGGTCTGCGCTCGATGACGCTGCCTCGATCAATCCCGCCGCCAATCCACCGATGGCACCGACCAGAGGCAGACCGAAGCTACCGCCGATCGCCGCACCCGCCAAAACCTTCGCGAGCGTGATCGCAACGTCTTCGACGGTGTTGCCAGCGTCGCTCAAGGCGTCTTTGACGTCATCCCCGATCTGACTCGCGCCTTCGCCAACTCCGCACGCCAACTTTCCGACCGCGATGCCGAGCAGTGTGGGGTCGCGCGGCACCTGTTCGCCCGGTGCCACGTAGCTGTTGTGGTAGCCGCGGGAGACATACACACGCGGATGATTGCCGTGATGCTCGACGTTCTTCCACTCCGCCATAGTCATGCCCTGCTTCATGTGTTCGTCGTCCGCAATGTCCTCGGCCAAGCCGCGCAGACGTACGCCATACGCGACTCGATCCGGCGCGGGGAAGGGCGCACTTGGCACCTCCCAGGGAAAGGTCGCCGGCTTGCGCACGATCACGCCCACAGCCTGCCAGTCGCCTTCGTAGTCACCATCGCTCTTCTTGTCGAAGAATGCCTCGCAGCGCCGTAGGAACTCTTCATGCGCGGGATAGAACAGGTAATACCAGATCAGCCAGCAGTCCCCGAGCGCACCGCGAATGAGGTTGCTGGCCGTCGCCGGGCCACTGTTGAGCGTCACCATGATGCGTTCAGTCTCGTCGAGTTCCATCACCTCGCCGAAGTAAGTGAACCGTGTGGCCAGCAGCGTCGAGTCCGGCCCGAATCGCTTCGACAGGAGGTCCAGGTTGCAGGCCTCGTTGCCGGAGGTGTCGGTGACCGCATCGCCATCGTTCCATCCGCCGCAGTCGAGCCACAGCTGTTCGCCTTCAACACTGCGCAGGTAGGGCCGAATGCCGGTCTGCGTGTCGAGATGGCCAAGGAAGTATTCGTTGACGCCATCGCCGTCGGGATCGGAGGCGCCTTCGACGTCTTCGCCCGGGTTCAGTGAAATCCCGTCGCGTGGAATGAGCGGGTTGCGCGGAAAGTTCGGAAAGTTGGGTCTGCCGAGTCCCCAACCAGCCTTCTCACCGGTCCCGTTCCCACGCCACAGCGAGCTGTGCTTCAAGTACACGTCGGGGCGAATCGGAACGAACTGCTCCTGCGGGTGCAGGAAGACGATTGGGGCGTACGCACGGATCAGGCTAATGCGTTGCTGTGCGGTGAGGGCCATCGCGCGGCTCCTGGGTGTTGCAAGGGTCGAGGTCATCCATCGGCTTGCCGACCGTTCGCGAAAGACTCCGGATGTATCGAGCGAACTCTTCGTCGCAGTCGAAACGGGGCAATTGGTCGAGGAAGCCGCTAGCGATCAGGCAGCGCTGCACCCGTTCGATGTACTGCCTGAAGGCGTCGGGCCCGGCGACGCGCGTCATCCATTCGAACCAACGCTTCTGCCAATCCCTCATCTCGTCGCCGTCGATTGAACCGCTCTGCCAGAGCTGCCGATACTCTGCGCTGAGGCGTGCATTCTTCGCGATCGCCTTCTCCCCCTTCGATCGCAGGGCACGCACCACTTCCGTCTGGGCGGCACCGATGCAGCGCATCAGACCGAGGACTCGCTCGCGGCCATGGGGATCACGGAGTTGCGCTTCGATCCACTCGAAGATCGCCTGCCAGCAGGACGCGCCGCAGGCCTGCGTCGGGCGGCCAAGGAAATGACCAAACGCTTCGTCGGGATCCCAGCGCCAGATCTTCACCTCGTCGATCGCGCCGTCGAATGCGTACGCGTCCGTCAGAGTCCAGTTGCCGATGGTGACACCGGTATTGACGACGGGCGGCACACCCGAGCGCAGCGTGTAGTTGGCGGCCACGAGCACGTCGTCGACGAACAAGCGCACAGATGCATAGCCGTCGTGCTCGAAACGCAAGTTCAGCCAGCGGTTCAGCGGCAGGGCGCGCGGCGTTCCGTCAGGGGAGTTGTCCCGGCTGGTGGCACCCTGCCACACGGGTGGGCCGCCCGGGAACTGGGGTCCGTTGTACGAGCCGCACAGGTGCCCCTGTGGATCGATGAAGAATGCGAACGAATCGTCGCCCTCGACGACGTTGCGGCGCTGCCCGAGCGCGTCCACTCGCACGGCGGCTTCGACTTTCAGCGCGAACAGTCGCTTGAAGAGACTCTTCTCTCGCAACGGAATCCGCACGCGGGAGTGTGGAGTCCTGAAGACGAGCGCGCCGCTGCCGGCGGTTGCCCCATCCTTCGCGTACAAGGCGTCGGTGACCAGACCGTCGTTCTGCGCCCCGGAAATATCGATGGCATACGGGCCGCCGCGGTACACGTGATGAAGGATGAGCTGGTACATCGACGACTCCCTGTCGCATGGCTTGCAGGACGACCCCGCCATGCCCGTTGCGCACTTTGACATCAGGCGCCTCGACTGGCGTCCTCTTGTTTATGTATGGTGCCTCGGCGACCCGTTGTGTGCCGAGAACCTCGCGCTGCGGATCTGAGGCCAGTCCGAGGCGGCCGTGTCGGATCGATCGTCCGCAGACCTTGCGAGCGACGAAAGCGACCTCATCACTCCTGTCGATGTCGCGTCAACAAGGACCCTGTCGCACCGGCTCAACGCGCAAAACACCGGGCATATGGGGCTGTGGAGCGGAAGCCTCGACAATGTCACTCGCTGCATGGACTGGCGCTGAGATTCGAGGTCAAGCGTTCGACGAGTGCCTCCCATTCGATTGAGCGATGACACACAGTTCGGTCTTGCGTCGGCAAGAGCCTCTCCGGTCGGCAAGTGATCGGCGACAGTCGGCCACAAGCTGCCTTGCGACCTAGCCTGCTTCGGGTAGGCTAGGCTCTAGAGATGAGCAAATCTGATCCCGATTCCATTTCCTATTCGTTTGTTGTGCGTGGCATTCACGAGGACGTCTTTGCCTCATTTTCCAAGCACTTCCCCCGGCACACTGGCGGTGTGGGGGTGAGAGAGCCCAGGACGGTATACCACCGTGTCGAGTGCGACGTCGGCGACATTGGTGATGCTCTCGCTTGGATTCGAGAGACGCTGTCAGGAAAGTACGCGTCACTGGAACTCGGCATCAATGTCTATACGCCGCGCAACTGGTCAAACCTAGACGTGCCTACTGCGGTTGTTGACGCAGCTCACAAGCACGGTACGCCTCTCCGTGTCATGTTTTCCTCGCCCGCGGTATGAGGAACGCGCCACCCGCGTAGCGCGTCGAACGTCCGCTTTTTGTCGACAAGGCCGATGTTGCGAAGGACTGCAACGGGTCGATAGCGCCGGTTCGCGCACGCTCACAGCGGACGTTCAACCCCACCTCGCTCCATTGGGGCGCGGCGCGTTGACGAGCGTCCTTGCTACCGCGAAGGTCGACCGATCTTTTGTCTACCTCCGGAGTGCTGTCGTGTCCGCATTGCCGGACCAAGCGGACGGCCGGGCGCTCCAAGCGACCGGCATCAACTGCTGCATAGCGGACTGCAGGCTGTGGTGGCCTGCTCAGGCTGGTTCCGGTCAGTCAGGTGCGCCCGCTGAGCGACAGCGCTGGCCAAAGGGCGACGTTCGTCGCTGCTTGCTGCGAGTGAGGGCTATGCGTCGATTGGTCGCCCAGCGATCGCCGATCGGGCGGATCCACTCACTCTGGCTGCAGTGGCTATGGCCGAACGGCTGCACTCGCGCGTCGCGAATCGGAGCTATCGACCCGAAGGCGGCGGTCGTGCCTCCTTGAAGCGGTCGTCAACAGATCGATCCGCCGGGCGACTTGGGGCGCGGTGCTTGGCACGCGCTCGAACAACCACTCGAAATGCGATGGACTGACGAGAAGGCACAACACGTCCGCAAGGTTGGAGGGCGATGCGCGGCGACGTCGCAGGGTGACAGCCGACGCGTGTGCCCGCCCCCCGCGACTGCGCATCCACTCTAAGCTGCGGCGACGGACTCTGCCACGAAGGCTGCGTAGGTGCGCAGGGGGCGTCCGAGGATCGCCTGCAGGCGATCCACCGCGCCGTCTTCGCCCCGCATGCCCAGCTTCTGGATGCCGGCCATCATCAGGCGCATGTCGTAGGCCAGCCAGGCCGGCCCGAACGCAGCCATCTGCCCTTCGAAGGCGGCCACGTCGTCGCCTCCGTACGCGACTTCGCGGCCGAGGGCGGAGCTCCAGATCCCTGCCGCGGAAGTGCCCGTCAGCGCTTGCGGGCCGACCAGGTCCAGCGTCACTCGCGGAAGCGG
This sequence comes from Rhizobacter sp. P2_D12, assembly GCF_056404395.1. Taxonomy (NCBI): domain Bacteria; kingdom Pseudomonadati; phylum Pseudomonadota; class Betaproteobacteria; order Burkholderiales; family Sphaerotilaceae; genus Rhizobacter; species Rhizobacter sp. P2_D12. Next base: position 55,111 of record NZ_JBFUEB010000003.1, read on the forward strand.
TGCAGGCGCCCCGTCACGGCGCAACAGCTCGGCGACGGCGAGGTCGGCGATGTCGCGCGCATCGATCATCGAGACGCCGGCCGTGCCGATCGGCATCGGGTAGACGCCGTAGTCCTGGATCACCTGCCGGACCGTGCCTTCGTTCTGCATGAAGTAGGCCGGACGCAGGATGGTCGCCGGCATGTCGAGGCTCTCGATCATGCGCTCGACCGTGTACTTGCTCGTGAAGTGGGGAACGTTCGTGTACTGGTCGGCGTGGATCACCGACAGGTAGACGACGCGCTCGATGCCGGCCTCGCGCGCCAGGTTCAGCGCGATGAGGGCTTGGGTCACCTCATCGGGCGTCACGGCGTTCAGCAGGAACAGCGTTCGCACCGACGACAGCGCTGCACGCATCGAAGGCACGTCGGTCAGGTCGCCGACCACTTCGGTGACGCCTGCGGGGACGCTGCGCTTGCCCTGCTGGCGAACGAGGGCCTTGACGCTGGCGCCGGCGTCGGCCAGGCGTTGAACGATGAGGGAACCGATGGTGCCGGTGGCACCGGTGACGAGGATGCTCATGTGAATCTCCAGGGAGTGATGAATCAGCGGGATCAGCGGGAGAAGTCCGCGACGACCTTGCCGGTGCGCGAGGCGGTGCGATTGCGTTCGATGGCCGCAGGGAGGTCGTTGAAGCCGACCACCTCGCTGACCGGCGACTGCAACTTGCCGGCGGCGACATCGGCCGCCAGCGTTTCCAGAAGCGCGGCGTCCGGCTTGTTCATGAACCACAGGCCGCGGCGGCCCGCCGGCGTGCGCGCCAGGATGTCGGGGGACGAGGTGCCGACGATGGCGCCGTTCTCCGCCAGGACCTGCCATGAGCGATCGAGGACGTCACCTCCGACGTAGTCGAGCACCAGGTCGATGTCCCGGGCGATGTCCTCGAAGCGCTGGGTCTGGTGGTCGATGACGTGGTCCGCCCCGAGACCGCGCACGTACTCGACGTGGGCGGTGGCGGCGGTCGCGAAGACCTCGGCCCCCGCCCGTTTCGCGTACTGCACGGCGTGGCCGCCGAGCCCTCCTGCCGCGCCGTGGATCAGGATCCGCTTGCCGGGGTGGATCGGACCCGCGTGATGCAGGCTCTGCCAGGCCGCCACGGCTGCCACGGGAATGGCGGCCGCCTGGACGTCGTCGAGGCCTTCAGGCGTGCGCGCCAGGTTGCCTTCGTCGACCGCCACGACATCGGCGTACGCGCCGAGCCTGCCCAGCGCTCCCATGACGCGATCGCCGACACGGAAGCGGGAGGCGCCGGGGCCGACGGCCTCGACAACGCCCGCCAGTTCGATGCCCAGCACGGCCGGCAGTTGAAGCGGGAAGGCGTCCCGGACGTAACCCTCGCGAACCTTCCAGTCGATGCCATTCACGCCGGCGGCCCGTACCCGGACCAGGACCTCGCCGCGTCCGGCTTGCGGCCTGGCGATCTCGGCCACCTCGGCGGCGCTGGCGCCTCCATAGGCCCGGATCAGAACAGCGCGTTGTTGAGTGGTGCTCATTTGAAGTTCCTCGTATCAAGTTGCGATGACGAGAAGATAGGCTGTTGCACTGATAAAACGAAGACGCCAAAATGTAGATACACCGTTTCAAATATGGAACATCATGGATCTGAACGCAGTGGCCGACTTCGCGCTCGTCGCGACGAACGGGGGGTTGGGCAAGGCGAGTCGCGCCAGCGGCAAATCGAAGGCGACCTTGTCCCGGCGCATCTCGGAGCTGGAGGAGCAACTCGGCGTGCGGCTCATCGAGCGCAGCGCCCGTGGGCTGAAGCTCACCGAAGCCGGCGAGCTGTTGATGGCTCGAACCGAAGGGCCGATCCACGAGGTGGCCGAAGCCATGACCGCGGCCCGGGAGGGGGTGGCCGTGCCGCGCGGACGCCTGCGTGTCGCCTCGCCCGTGCTGTTCTCGCAACTGGCGATGGGGCGGATCAGCGCGGAGTTCTGCGCGGCCTACCCGGAGGTCACATGCGAGGTGGTGGCCGAGGACCGCCTGGTCGACCTGGTCGAGGAGCAGTTCGATGTCGCCATTCGCATCAACCCGAGCCCGGACAGCAGCCTGGTGGGGCGCTGCTTCGCGAAGGACCGGCTGGTCGTCGTGGCCGCGCCCTCGGTGCCGATGCCCGGCCCGGGTGCGGTCCGAGCCGTTCCCGGCATCGTGTCCTCAAGCTACCAACCGACCCATTGGAAGCTCGACGACGGACGGCTGGTCCTGGACCCCATCCCGAAGCTGAGGCTGTCCTCGTTCCTGATGGTCCGCGACGCGGCCGTCGCCGGCGCCGGCGCAGCCCTCATCCCGCAGTCCATCGCATGGAACCAGCTGACTCGCGGGGAGCTGGTTCAGTGGGGGGCGGTCTCGGGCGTGGAGGTCGCGCTGTGGGTCCTGCACACATCGAGGCGCCTGCCTGCGCCGAAGGTCCGGGCGTTCGTGGAGTTCATGTGCAACCGATACCCAGAGGAATCGCTGGTGCTGATGGGATAGAAGCTCGCGCGGAACTTGGCTGCACTTGTTCGGCGGCAGATTCAGAAAGGAAAGCCGATGTCCTGGCATGAACGCCCAAGCGGTTGAGTTGGTCACTGCCGGTATCGAGCGTGCGCTGGGACTCCCGAGGTCTGCCTAGTTTCCCGCGAGTGCACGCTGGTGTTCAACATGGCTCTATTCTTGACTCGACGAGGGCTTGGAGCTGGAGGACAACGGCACTCTCCACGAGCCACCCACATATCGAGTTCTCCTCGGAAGTTGAACCTCGTCGAAGTGACGAGTGCTCGAGTGAGAGACCGTAATCGGCCAGACCCGGCCTCTCGTGATAGGCGGCTTTCGAGCAGCTTGCCTCCATCAATACGGCGGCCTCGCGCTGAATGAGCGGGCCGCTTGCAAACTGGGGCATGCGCGAGCCACCTCGGCCCCGTGCCCGCAGACAAATTCCAGAAATGAATGCCAAGTACGATTTTCCGTACCACCCCATCGCATTGGCTGCCATGCTTCATCGTCCGCGGTCTCCGGCCATCGCTCATTGGTTCTGTCTGCTGGTCCTGGCCACGGCGTTCGCGGGCTGTGCGTCGACACCGCCCGCCACCGATGACACGATGCCTGCATCGACTCGGTGGCGCGACGAGCGCGCGCAAACTGTGGCCTGCCGCGCAACGCTCGATGCGCTGCGCGACGATCTGGGCCGCTCGCCGACGACCTCGGTGATGGCTGTGCGTGGCCGCGACGTCGTTTTCCGTTTCGGGCCGGTAGACCACGCGACGGCAATCAACTCGGGTCGCAAGAGCCTGCTCGCGATGCTCTACGGCACGCCTGTCGAACAAGGCACGATTCGTCTCGATGACACGCTCACGACCCTCGGCGTCGACGACCTTGGCGGCTTGCTGCCGATCGAGCGCGAGGCGCGCGTTCGCGACCTGCTCGCCGCGCGCTCCGGCGTCTACCATGCCGCCGCAAACCCCGGCGATGACAGCGCTGCGGCGCCACCTCGTGGCTCGCAACGACCGGGCAGCTACTTCTTGTACAACAACTGGGACTTCAACGCCGCGGGAGACATCTACGAGCAACTCACCCACCGCGACATCTATCGGGCCTTCGCCGAGGACATTGCCGCCCCGCTCGGGCTGGAGGATTTCCGCGTCGAGCGGGAGCACCGCAGCGGTGACGCCACCCGGTCAATCCACCTCGCGTACCACTTCCACCTGTCGGCGCGGGACATGGCGCGCATCGGCGAACTGATGCTGGCCCACGGTGCCTGGAATGGCCGGCAACTCGTCCCGGCCGACTGGACGAAGACAATCACCACGCCAGTGACACGCGCCGCCGAGATGCACCCTCCCCACGTCGCTCGCAAAGGCATCGACTACGGCTACTTGTGGTGGATTCCAGAGGAGCCGCAGGACTCGCCACTGGCCGGCTCGTACTTTGCCTGGGGTTACTTCGGCCAGTTCATCCTTGTCATTCCGAAGCGCGACATGGTGGTCGTCCACAAGTACGAGACGCGTGCGGCGCCGGGAGACAGGATCCCCCGGCTCGACGCACCTCAGTTCCTTGCACTGGCGCGACGCATTCTGGACGCGCCCTGCCCCTGATGATCCGACCGGGCGAAGGGCGCTTGTTGGTTGGCTGCTCGCCCAGCAAGGTTGATGGCTTCATGACATGGACACGAAAGACAATTCCGCCAACCCTCGCGATGCTCAACCCTTCGCTCGAGCGAAACTCCGCCGGCATGGCCCCGCGAGCCGTTGTGGTTCATCATCCGTCTCGCGGGCCACACCGGTGGCAGCCGCTCAGCTCAGACGTCAGGCCTCGCAAGAACCATCTGACGCCTACTTGGCGCAACTGCTCTCGAGCGGTGCATTCGTTGCCATCGCCGCATTCGACAGGTCGAATTTGATCGGTGGCATCGCCGCCTACGTTCCTCCAAAAGGTGGCTGCCGCGCGAGGGATCTACGTCATCTTTGTCCATGCAGGCTATGGTGATGAGCCTGCTATCGCGCTCTACACAAAGCTTGGAGTCCGAGAAGATGTGCTTCACTTTGACATTCAGCCGCCCGGCGGCGACGCCTAACCTTTCCATCGGGAGGGCGCTCTCCGGCCGACGGCCGCAAAGCACCTCTCATGTCAAACGGTAGGCGGCCGGTGGAAACAGTCAATTCACAGGAGGTCGAAGTGCCTGCATCAGTGCTCTACATGTCGATGTCACTCGACGGGTATATCGCAGGTCCGAACGACGAAGTGGGCAACCCCGGCGGCGACGAGTTCATGCGGTTGCACGAGTGGTACGGGGACTTCTCCCGGCCGTCGGGGCCGACCGGGGAGCTGTGGGACGAATGGAACGCTCCCGGCGCAATACTGGCGGGTCGACGTACCGTGGAGCAGGTCGATCACTGGGGCGGTGACAATCACGGAGTGCGGATCTTCGTGCCCAGCCACCGGCCGCCCGGTCCGACCGTCGCGAACTATCCGTTGGTGACGTACGTGACCGATGGGATCGAGAGCGCGATGGCGCAGGCGAAGTCCGCCGCCGGGAAACGCGACGTGCTGATGCTGGGCGCATACACGGCGCAACGGGCGCTCGAGGCCGGTGTGCTGGACGAATTGCAAGTTCACCAGATCCCGGTACTGTTCGGTGGTGGCCGTCGGCTGTTCGAGGTGTTGCCGTCGCGCATCGAGCTGGAGATCGTTCGGGTGATCGACACGCCGGAGGCCACACACATCCGCTACCGCGTCCGTCGCTGAGCCGGAGCGTTAGCCGCTGCAATTGCATTCAATGCCGATTGAGAAGATCTACGCCATGAAAACGCTGTTCGGTTTACTGCTGTTGACTACGATTTGGTTTCCTTGCCATGCAATGGATGTCTACAGATGGACTGACGCAAAAGGGCAAGTCCACTACGGCGACGCCGTCCCGGAGGGAATGGCAAGTTCGGCTAAAAGTGTCTCGGTGAAAGGTGGCCCCGTCTCGGAGGCCGACAGGAAGGCTGCGACAGTGCGCCTTGCCAAGTACAGAGAAGATCTGGCGCGGGCCAGCCCCGAAGCTGCAGCCGCGCCAGCCGCGACAACGCCAAGGCCAAGGAAAACGCCTTGCGAAGAGGCTTGGGACGCCTACAACGAAAGCTATGCATGCTTTGATCCATACCGTATGGGCCATGGAACCATCCGGCTGGAGGCTTTCCAAAGCTGCAAGGAGGTCAACCGGCCGCCCGACGCGTGCAGATAGCAGCGCCCAACCATTCCCCTGTTGAGCGCGGTGCCTTCGCCCACATCCGCGGCCCGATTTGATGTGCGTTCGCTTGTTCAGACGCTCCGCTGCAAGCGCCACAACAGGATGAACGACATCACCGATGCCGCCACCACGACGTGCCCGATCCAGCCGAAATGCTGCAGCCGGCCGTCGGCTCCCAGCGTGACGATGTGGCCTGCGATCACCGACGCGACGCCTCCGGACAACTGCTGCACCGATGCGCTGATCGCGTTGAACGCACCGCGCTGCGCCGGCGACGGCACGCCGGCCACGATGGCCTGGAACGGGATCATCCGCGAGAAGATCCCGACGAACAGCACCGCGTTCACCGCAATCAACACGGGTAGGGGCACCGGGCCGAGGTGCGTGTAGACCTGCACCATCGTCATCGACAGCAGCGTTCCCACCGTGAACACGCGGAACTTGCCGAACTTGTCGGCGGCCCGGCCGATCAGCGGCCCGAACACGATGGTGCACAGCCCCGTCACCAGGTAGATCGTCGGCAGGCTGTGCAGGTCGACGCCGAGGTTGTTGACGGTGAAGGCACTGCTGAATGGCATCAGCATGAAGCCGCCCGTGGTCAGCAGCGCGGTCGTCGCGAACGCCAGCAGGTGGCGCGGCACGGCCACCGTGTGCAGCAAGTGGCTGAAGGCACCGCGCTCCTGCGGCAGCTTCAGATGCGCATCCACCGGCTGCAGCCGCTCGGCCACCACCAGTCCGCCCACCAGCCCGAGCGCGGCCATCGCGAAGAAAGGCATGTGCCAATCCCAGTGGCTCGACAGATACAGCCCGGCCGGCAGGCCCAGCACCTGGCTCGCCGCGAACGCGGTCTGAATCAACCCCATCACGCGGCCGCGCATCGAGGCCGGGAACAGGTCGGTGGCAATCGCGAACACGATCGAGCCGATCACGCCGCCGAACAGGCCGGTGACGATGCGCGCCGCGAGCAGGCTTTCGAAAGTGGGTGACAGCCCGCACCACAGCGTGCCCAGCACGAAACCGGCATAGAAGAACAGCAGCAGCTTCTTGCGGTCGAAGCGGTCAGCAAAGCCGGCCGTCAGCAGCCCGGCCGCACCTGCGCTGAACGCATAGGCCGAGACGACGAGCCCGAACTGCTTCGGGCTGATCGACAGCGCCGGCATGATCAGTGCGCCGAGCGGCGCCATCAGCATGAAATCGAGGATGACCGCGAATTGCAGGAACGCGAGCAACCCCAGCACCACCTTCTGGTAAGGCGAGAACGCCTGGGACGTTGCGGGCGTCGCGACAGAAGGGGTGCTCATTCAGGGGCTCCGGGCCGGACGTCGGCGTGCGGGGGGGGTGGATGGAGGTCGGATCGATTGTCCGGGCGGATGCCGCGGCGGAACTGCTCTCGCTCCTCGGGCGTCATGGCGTGCCAGTCGGGGCCGAAGCGGTGACCCCAACGATGGCCGAAGCGCGGCCCGAACCGGTGAGCATGCCAGCCACCATGCCCGCGGAAGCCGCCGAACAGGATCCGGCACAGCAGCAGCAGGCCCAGCGCGTGCGGGTAGTCGATGGCCTGGGCGCCGGTCAACAGGCCGGGGATCACCGCATTCCACAGGCCCATCACCACGCCGCCCAGCGCGGCGATCGCGAGCAGGCCCAGCCCGAGGCGGCCGAAGAACGCTGCCTTGAATCTCATCATCTTTCTCCTTCAGTTTTCCAGTTCGTCATAGATCGGTTGCAGCTGCGAACGCAGGTAGAGCACTGCGTAGCGTTTGCGGGCCAGCAGGGTGTTGACCGAAACGCCCGTCTCTGCGGCCATCGTCTTGAAGCTGCGCCCGTCGAGTTCATGCGCGATGAACACCTCGCGCTGGTTCGCGGGCAGCTCGTCGAGCGCCCGCTGCAGCGTGCCCAGCAGCATCGATCGCGCATAGGCCGCCTCCGGTCCGCCGTCGGGCGACGGCAAAGCCAGGGCCAGGCGCGTGTCCTCGTCGTCCGGGTCGCCGCTGTCGTCCAGCGGCTCTTCGCGCTTCTTGCGAAAGCGGTCGACGATGCGGTTGCGCGCCACCTGGAACAGCCATGCGCTCACCTGCTCGATCGCGGACGGCAGCCGGTACGCCTCGACGAACGCTTCGAGCACGTCTCGCAGGATGTCTTCCGCATCGGTGGGGTCGGGCACGCGGCGCCGGATGAAATCACCAAGCCGGCTGGACTCGCGGCGGACGGTGGCGGCGATCTCCTGCTCGGGGTCGTGATCGGGGTGGGGTGCGGTCACGAGAGCACGGGGCGTTGGCGGATCCATACCAGGGAAGACGTTCCAGGCGCCGGAATATTGTGTTGTGCCGCCCCTGTGGGAGTCGCAAGCCACCGCATTCGGATCGGCGCCGAGGACCGAGATTGATTTCTCGTCTGGATGTCGTGCTCACGCGATTCTGTCTACGATGCTGGGGAGGCAGCTCCGATGTCATGCAGCAGTGGCCGTCTCCCACAACACGTTGGACGCCATAGACCGACTTGAAGCAAACAGGGCCCTCATGAACGCACTGCGTAGCAGAACCTTCGTCGTGCTCGTCGCGGCCGCACCACTGCTCTTCATCTTCGCTGCCATGAACCTTGATTGGTCAATGTTCGTGGCTGTACCGGTCATGATTTGCACCAGCTTCTGCATCTCGGCGTACCTGGTCTTCGTCGGCAGGCGAGTCGGCATCCGATGGCTGGTCCTGTGGACGGTCGTGTTCGTCATCTTGATTCCGTACGCGAACATCGTCTTTGTCCTCGCGCACCTGAAGCGACTGACAAGCTTGCATGTGTCGAGTTCCATCGAAGGCCGCTGAAGCAGGTGAGTGACCATCGAAAGGCGCCTAGACGGCCGGAGGCGCTCCTCTTTTTGCCGCTCGTTTCGCCACCGCCTGCAGCTTCCCGTGTCGCTCATCCACGCGATCCGCGGCCAGATCCTCCTGCGTCATGCCCAGTTCCAGGCGCCGCTCCTTCAGAACGGCGCCCAGGGCTTGGACGAGGAGGTCATTTCGGCTGGGGCGCATCGCCCCGCGACTTTGTCGATTCTGTTGTCTGAAGACACGTGTCAGTTGATAACATTCGCAAGCAGCCGCCGGTTGGCAGTCTGGCGATCGGCCTGGATCAACTGTGAGCACACGGGCACCCATGACCGAACTCCAGATCAACTTCATCACCCTCCACCCCGCCACCCACCCCTCCCACCGTGCCATCACCCACGTCGGCATGTGCTTCGTCCCGGACGGCCCGCCGATGCGGTGTCTGCCGGTCGCCGCCGTCACCTGCTAGTTCACCCGTCGCCGCACCCGCCAACCCAGCCCCAGCAACCCCAGCGCCATCATCCCCACCGTGGCCGGCTCCGGCACCGGCGCGGCCGTGGTCGCAAACATGCCGAAGCTGCCGAAGATCGCCTGGTCGGTGTGGTTGTGCATCGTCAGCGACAGGTGGCCGAACGAGTCGGTGCTGTACTCGAAGTCGCCCGCGCTGGCGGGGAAGGGCGGCAGCGTCGGGTGCTGCGGGTCGCTCGGGTCGTAGTTCAGGATCTGGCCGATCAGCGTGACGCCGTTGAACCAGTCCGCCTCGTGCTTCAGCGAGGCCTCGTGCCCGATGTCGTAGGACAGGTTGGGCCGGTCTTCGTATGTCGACGTCGGCGTGGGCGGCGGCCCCATCACGTCCAGCGTGGCCAGGCCCGACAGCGTGATCGACGAGTTCGCATTCAGCGTGAACGCACGCTGCCACTGGATGGACGCGGCGGCAAAGTCGGTCAGGTCACCGCGCCGCCAGCCGGCATGCAGGTCGTTCTGGCCCAGGTGCACCTGCGTCGACAGCGTGGGTCGCCCGTCCAGCGGAGGCAGGGTGTGGTCGTAGTGGCCGAAGGCCTGGCCCGCCGAGGCCGAAGGGTCCAGCTTCGATGAATCCGCAAACGCTTCGCGCTGCGCCGGAAAATCGTAGACGCCTCGGTACACCGTCTCGTTGGTGAAGAAGACGCTGGGCGTCAGCCAGTGGCCGGCCGAGCCGTCGTCCAGCCCGGTGATCGGGTTCAGCGTGAAGTCGGTGAAGCCGTTGAAGCCACCGGCGTCGGCGGATGCGGCGCCGTGCAGGCTGCAGAGGCTGGCTGCCAGGTTCAGCAGTGCGAGCGTCTTTCTCATGGCCATCTCCCTGCGCGGCAAGTTGGGCGGCGCAGGGAGATTGGATGCAGGGCTCAGGGCATTGGCAAGGGGTGGCCCTGTCGGGATCCCCGGGAAAACTTGCCGATCGTTGGCCTGCGAGGGGCTTCGACAAGCTCAGCCCGAACGGTGTCGTGCAAGCGCCGGCGTGAACAGTCCCATCACGAGATGGCCGCCATCAACAGGCGGGCCACGACAAAGGATGCACGGTTGTCGAAGGCGGTCATCACGATCTCCCGCTCACGCGATCAGTTCGTGGTCGACTGGCCGGCACGTGCCTGCGCCGTCATCGAGCGGTTCTGCAGCCGCGCCAGTTCGGTGCGGTATTCCGAGCCGGCACGCCATTGCTGGTATTGCGCAATGCGCGCCGCGGTGTTCGGGTTGGTCGGGTCGAAGCTGTCCAGCGCGGCCAGTTCTTCCAGGCCGGCACGGCGCCACAGGGCCAGGTCGGCTTGCACTTCGGCACGGGTCAGCGTCGACGGCGCGCTGTAGCTGGGGATCGCCGAGGTGTCGGTGTCGGCAAACGCGGCTTGCGTCGCCAGCGTGGCGAAACCAAGAACGGCGGAACCGAGGATCAGGGAGGCTTTCATGGAGAGGTCCTTCAAAGTGGTTGACAGTGAAGGCATCGTAGAAAACGCCCCGGTGCAGGACGCTGTCGTGCAGATGACGTTTTTGTCAGCCGCCGCTCATGTGGCCGTCAGTGTGAAACCGAAGGTGTTGCGCCCCGCCTCCGAACGCGCGAACACCGAGCCGCGGTGCATCAGCGCGATCGCCTTCACGATGGCCAGCCCCAGCCCGTGGTTGCCGCCCTCGTTGCGCCGCGCCGAGTCGACGCGGTAGAAGCGGTCGAACACGTGCGCCAGGTGCTTGCCCTCGATCGGTCTGCCGGGGTTGCTCACCGCCACCTGGATCCGCTCGCCATCGCGCGACACCTGCACCAGGATCTCGTCGCCCTGCGTCGAATGCTGGATCGCGTTTTGCAGCAGGTTGCCCAGCGCACGCCGCAGCAGCGCCGTCTCGACGCAGCCGCGCTCGTCACCATCCACCCGGATGCGCACGCCGCGGTCGTCCATCAGCATCTCCAGGTACTCGGCCACCTTGTGCACCTCGGCGGCGATCGACGTGTCGGCATGCCGCGATGCCGCCGCGCCCTGGTCGGCCCGTGCCAGGAAGAGCATGTCGTTGACGATCTGCTTCAGCCGCTCCATCTCTTCCAGGTTGGAGCGCAACACGTCTTCCAGCTCGGCCGCGCCGCGCTGGCGCGTCAGCGTCACCTGGGTCTGCCCGATCAGGTTGGTCAGCGGCGTGCGCAGCTCGTGCGCCACGTCGGCGTTGAAGGCCTCCAGCTGCTGGTAGGCCGTCTCCAGCCGCGCCAGCGCGCCGTTGAACGAGGCGGTCAGGTTGTCCAGCTCGGCGGGCATCGGCGTCAGCGCCAGCCGCTGGTCCTGGTGGCTCGGGTCCAGCGCCCGGGCCTGGCGGCTCAGGCGTTCCAGCGGGCGCAAGCCCACCCGCGCGATGCCGTAGCCCAGCAACGCCACCACCAGCACGGCCACCGCGCCCAGGCCGAGCAGGGCATCGCCGAAGGTGTCCAAGGTCTCCACGAAGCGCAGCGGGTCCTTCACCAGCACCAACGTCACCGCCGGCCGGTCGCCGTCCGCGGGCAGGTGCTTGGTCCAGGTCATCAGAGCGCACGGGTGGCCCCGTTCCACCAGCTGGCCGAATCCCTGGGTCTGGGCCAGCCCCTCGATCTCGAGGCTGGACGGGCCGTAGCGGAAGGCCGGCGAGTCGCTGACGATCCACAGCCGCACGTCGCTGCGCTCCATCTCGGCCGCGTTGAACTTGGGGGTCAGCCAAAGCCGCCACTGGGCTTCGTTCTGCACGCGCAGCACCATCGACTCGGCCCAGCCGGCCCGCAGCCGCATCTCGTTGCGCACCTGCTGCATGAAACCGTCCTGCAGCGTGCGGTACAGCGCATAGCCGCCGATCAGGAACACCAGCGCCGCACAGGCCGCGAACATCGCGGTCAGGCGCACGGACAAGTGCCGGGTCATGTCTCAGGCTTCCAGTTCGTCGCGCGGTTCCAGCACGTAGCCCATGCCGCGCATCGTGTGCAGCAGCTTGCGCGGGTAGGGGCCGTCCAGCTTGGCGCGCAGCCGCTTGATGGCCACCTCGACCACGTTGGTGTTGCTGTCGAAATGGATGTCCCACACCAGCTCGGCGATCTCGGTGCGCGACAGCACCTGGCCCGGCCGGCGTGCCAGCGTGGTGAGCAGCGAGAACTCCTTGGCGGTCAGGTCGATGCGGTCGCCGCTGCGCTGCACCTTGCGGCCCAGCAGGTCGAGCACCATGTCGCCGATGGTGATGGTGGTGGGCTCCTGCTGCCGGCTGCGGCGCGACAGCGCATGCAGCCGCGCGCTGAGCTCGAGGAAGGAAAAGGGCTTGACCAGGTAGTCGTCGGCGCCGTCCTGCAGGCCGCGCACGCGGTCTTCGATGCCGTCGCGGGCGGTCAGCATGATGATGGCCACCTGCTTCACGCGGCGCACGTCGCGCAGGATCTCGAAACCGTCGACGCCGGGCAGCATCGCGTCGAGCACGATCACGTCGTGGCGGCCCTCCAGCGCGGCGTGGCGGCCGTCGATGCCGTTGTGCTCCACGTCGACCACGTGGCCTTGCTCGGTCAGGCCGCGGCGCAGGTAGTCCGCGGTCTTGGGTTCGTCTTCGATGATCAGGACGCGCATTCCCCAGAGTTTAGTGACCGGGGCCGGGGCAGGGGGCTGACCGGGAGATGACAGATTTGTCATTTCCCGGGCGGGCAGCCGGGCTACTGCTGGAATTGCACCCGGGTCGCGACGATCCGCGTGCCGTCGACCGAGGGCACGCCGCTCACCACCACCACCCGCGCGTTTGCCAGATCCGTCACGCTACCGGCCTCGAACACCGTGCCGTCGTCATACACCACCGGCGTGTTGCGGATCCGGAAGGCCTTGCCTGCGGCGTCGAGATCGGTCACCGCGCCGATCAGCGCAAAGCTCTGGATCGCCGGCACGCTGTCGTCGTGCACCGCCACCACGCTCGCCACCAGCGTGCCGCCCAGCGTGCTGCCCTGCACGCCGACGCGCGCGCCCAGCACCACCTTGGACTCGTCGCCGTCGAAGTGCGCCGTCGCGGCATCCACCGCGATGCCGTTCACCTTGAAGCTGCGCGAGCTCAGGATCTCGGTCACCGTGCCCTCCACCCGCGCCACCGCGTGGTCGGCCAGCATCAGGTCGGCCGAGCGCACCGAGGTCGCCGACAGCACGCCCCCCGTCCCGTCGAGCAGCCGCACGCTCAGGAAATCGCCGATGTCCACCGGCGGCACCGCGTTGCCGGCGACGCCGCCCACGCCCACCACCTCGCTGCCGAAGGTCAGGCTCGGCGCCGACGGGTCGCGCGCCGCCACCACTCCGCGGATCTTGAAGAAGCCGGCATCCGGCAACTGCTCCACCCGCGTCGCCGCGTACTGCCGCGTCAGCGGGTCGTACTGCGAATACACCTGCACCACCATGCCCTCCACCAGCCCGCCGAAGCCGCCGGTCAGGCTCCCGTCGAACAGCGTGCGCGCGCCGACGATCACCGTCTGCCCCAGCACCACGAAGCTGCCGGTCGTCGGGTCGACCGACGACACCGGACCGATCAGGTCGCTGACGACGCGGATCACCTGCGCGGTCGACGTGGCCTGCGTGCCGCTGGTTGCGATGCTGTCGCCTTCCACCACCACCGTCATGCCCAGCTTCAGCTGGTCGCGCGTCAGCAGCACGCCCTGCTCGTCGCGGATCTCGGCGCTGTCGTCGTTGAAGCGCACGTCGTTGACGAAGATCGAACCCAGCCCGGTGATCGGACCGGACGCGATGATGCCGGTGCCGCCACTGTCCACGCCGCCGCCGCAGCCGGCCAGTTGGGCGACCAGCAACGCGGCGGCCAGGAGCGCCACATGGATGCGGCGGATGGTCGGGGGGCGGGTGTTCACGATGGGTCTTGCTCGTCTGAAGAGGGGGGCGCCGCCGCAACGGGTGCGTCGGCGTTGAAGGTGTACAGCCCGATCCGCACGCGCCGCAGCCGTGCCCCGGGGTCGCGCTCGTCGGCTTCGATCATGGCTTCGAGCCGCGGCACCAAGGCGGCCATCAGCGCCCGCCATTGCTCGGTCACCAGCCCGCGCAGCTGGGCCACCGACTGCTGCGACAGCCCGTCGGCAAACACCGCCTGCTCGAAATGCGGCGGCGTGTCGCCCGCCGCACCCGCGGCCAGGTTGGCCGCCGCCGCCGCCAGGTGATCGCCGACGTTGCTGCCGACGAAGCCGAGCAGGCGCGACAGGTCGGCGCTCGGCACGAAGGAATCGCGCTGCAGCGTCACGGTGTCGCTCACCGGATCGAAACTGACCAGGCCGAGCCGGCACAACTCTTCGAGCAGGCTGCGCGGGTGCACGTCGCGCGTCACCGAGCGCGCCAGCTCCTCGAAGCTCGGCGCCTTGCCCTGGCGCGGCAGGGCTTTCGGGTGGCCGTCCTTGTCCTGCAGGCGCCGGCTGCCCATCCATCGGGTGAACACCTGCGTCGCCGGCGAACTGCGCGGCGCCGCGTCGGCGGCCGGCGTCTGGGTGATGCGCGTCACCTCGCGCCGCGTCAGCCCGGTGGTGGTGGCGACGCGGCTCACGTCGCGGCTCGCCTGCGCGCCCGAATGCGCCTCGCGCGCGGCGGCCACCAGTGCGCGCTTCATCGCCTCGGCCAGCGTCTGGAACCCGTGGCCGCGCTCCAGGCACATCTGCGCCAGCGGCAGCAACAACTGCTCGAGCGCCCGCTGGAATGCGGCTTCGGTGTCGTTGGGGCTGGTCATGGAGGTAATGTGCAACATACACATTTAACCACGGCTCGGCAATCCAGGAATTCCCGGGGCTTGTCATGGCATGTCATCAAAACTACAGTGAATGTGCAAATCACACATTCAACGATCGCATTCGATGGAAGCTCGCCGATGAACAAGCTCAAGACCCTTCGATGGCTGCTGCCTGCGCTCGCGGCCGCCCTGCTGGCAGCCGGTTGCGGCGGCGGCGGCTCGGACGATGACGACTCGGGCGGCCAGCTGCGCCTGGTCAACGGCACCACCGACTACGCCAGCCTCGACCTGTATGCCGGCGACACGCTGAAGTCGCAGGACACGGCGTCGTTCGCCGCCGGGGGTTACGTGAAGCTGGATGCCGCCACGTACGTGATGGCGCTGAAGCGCAACGGCTCGACGACCACGGCCTCGTCGTCCAGCCGCACGGTGTCCGCGGGCGGCACCTACACGCTGCTGGCCTACAGCACCGAGTCGTCGCTGCGCATGGCGTACCTGTCCGATGGCGAAGCGGCGCCGGCCGCGGGCAAGGCCAAGTTGCGGGTGTTGAACGCCGCGGTCGAGGCCGGCGTGCTGGACACCTACATCTTCCAGACCGATGGCGTGCTGGCCGACCAGACGCCGTCGGTGTCCAACCTGGCGACCGAATCGCTGAGCGGCTACAAGGAGTACGCAAAGGGCAACTACCGCGTGGTCGTCACCGCGCAGGGCAGCAAGACCGACGTGCGGCTCGACCTGCCGACCATCGCGCTGTCCGACCAGCAGATCGTCACGCTGGTGGTCACCGCCACGCCGGGCGGCGTGCTGGTGCACGGGATGCTGATGAACCAGCGCGGCGAGGTGGTGGCGCAGAAGAACGCGTCGGCGCGCCTGCGGCTGGTGGCCGGCACGACGGCGAACGGCACGGTGTCGGCCAAGGCCAACGGCGTCACGCTGTCGGCCGGGCTTGCGTCGCCGGCCATCGTGCCGTATGCGCTGGTGCCGGCCGGCGCGCTGACCGGCGAGGTGCGGGTGAACGGCGGTGCCGCCATGCCGCTGCCCGCCTTCACCGCGCAGCCGGGTGCCGACCTGACGCTGCTGGTGGCGGGCACGCCGGTGGCACCGGCGTCGTACGTGCTGCAGGACAACAACAAGCCTGCGTCCAACGGCAATGCCAAGCTGCGCGTGGCGCACGGCGTGAACGGGCTGGCCGGCAACCTGGCGCTGACGGCGGACTACGGCATGGTGGCGAGCGACATCCCGTTCGGCTCGGTGTCGGTGGCAGGCAGCCTGGCGACGGGCAATGCCTACCGTCTGGAGGTGACCTCGCCGGCCGCGGCTTCGCGGCTGTACCTCAACACCGAGGCCAGCCTGCAGTCATCGCGCATCTACACGGTGTTCATGCTCGGCGACGCGGCGGCGCCGGTCGGGACGCTGGTGCGCGACCGCTGATGCGGCCCTGGCGCGGGGCCCACGCGGCCTGCGCGATGCGCAGCAGCGTGACCCCCGCCAGCGCGATCCACAGCGCGACCAGGAACAGCACGAATGTCGCGAGGAAGACCGCGTGGTAGGCGGCCTCCCCATCGGGGCCGTTGCGATCGAGCAGCAACCCGGTGGCGACCCAGTACACCGACAGCAAGGTGAACGGCGTCAGCAGCGGCATCACGGCAGCGGCGGTCCACAGCGCGCCGGCCAGCGGGCGTCGGGCGAAGGTCTGGTGGCTGGCGCCCGACACCTTGTACAGGAACATCACGCAGGGGATCCATGCCAGGCCCCACAGCGACCAGCGCGCCAGCCGCAACTCCAGCGGCTGCAGCCGTGCCGCCAGCCATGGCGACTGCAGAAGCTCCAGCACCTGGCGAGCGTTCAACAGCGGGCGGTAGTCCCACGCCGGCGACGGCGGCACGAAGGCTTCGTACAGGCCGACGCCGCTCGCCAGCACGACCAGGAACAGGCTGCCGCGCAACAGCCGCCTGCACGCCGCGGCGTACCAGGCTTCGTTGTCGCGCGTGTCGAAGTGATCGATGAACTTCAGCGCCGCGATCGCCACCCACAGCGTCACGCCGGCGGCCAGCAGCACCGCGGCGCGGCCTTCGTAGTGCAGCGGCACGCCGACGAAGGCCACCATGTGCCCGGACAGCAAGCCGAGTGCGCACCATGCGGTCCACAGGCCCGCCAGCCACAGGTAGAAGAGCCGCAGGCCGATCGGCACGACCTTGGGGATGTGCCGCGTCGTCATGGCCTGCGTTTCAGCTTGTAGCCTGCGCGCAGCGCCAGGCCCACCCACGCGGCGCCGCACACCAGCAGCACCGACGCTTCGAACGCGTAATCGGCGGCCAGCTCCCAGTTGACGAGGTTGCGCGGGCTGATGGCGTCGGATGCGAACTGCAGCATGAGCCACAGCAGGCCGAACGTGAAGGCCGGCAGCAGCGCCGCACTGGCCAGCGCATCGAACCAGCGCGCCGCACGCCCCTTGTTCTGCGCCTGCAGGCCCTTGAGCACGCCCCAGGCCAGCACACCGATGAACAGCGCGCCGCCACCGCCCTTGACCAGCAGCACCTGGTGCGGCTCCAGCCACGCAGTGACGAACTCGGACTTGAACAGCGTGCGCAGCCGCTGTGCGTGGATCAGCCCGGCGAACTGCCGCTGCGCATCGGCCACCACCAGGGGGGCGACGATGTTGCAAACGAAGGCCGCCACTTCCAGCAGCAGTCCGGTGCGGAACAGCCACCAGTAGACGGTGTTGTAGGTGGCCTCGTTGTCGCGCCGGTCATGGTGGTCGACGATGATCAGCGCGCACAACATGGAGGCCAGCAGCGCGCCCACGGCCCCCAGCCCCGCCGCCCAGCCGTCGAGATGCAGCATCACGCCCAGCGGCAGTTCGTCGACGTGCAGGGGCAGGCCGATCATCACGAACATGTGGCCACTCAGCATGCCGATCAGGCTCCACAGGCCCCACACGGCGGCCAGCCAGCCCAGCAGCAGCCGGCTGCCCGGCGAGATCCGGTTCGGCACATGCACCCGCGGCACACGAGGCTTCGCCACGCTTCCTCCCTCTCGTTCGTGTTGTTTGTCGCGCCGATTGTGCCGCGTGTCGCTCGCTGGTGACAGCCGGAAATCCCTGCGCCGACAAGCACTTGCAGCCATCCCACAGCATCGCTGTCGCTGTGCGGCGACAAAAACGGCCTCCAGACGCCGTGAAATATGCCCAGCCGCCGGGGTACCCCTGGTTACACGGCCCAAGCTGTTGATTTCAAACGAATTTTCCTGAGTGGCACAGGCGTTGCGCTGGTGAGGTATCGAGGCCGCGATCCCGGGCCTCTTCCACCTTGCCAGGACACGCGTTTTGCCCTTTGCACTCCGTTTTGCCGCCGATTCCGTCACCGCCGTTCGCCGATCCGCGACACGGCTCGCGGCCGCGCTGATCCTCGTCGGCGTCGCCGGCCACGCCGCTGCCTTCGGCTTCGACGACGTCGCCGAGCGCGCCCGCCAGATGGCCGGCCGGCCCCATGCCCCGGCCACCGTCCAGTTGCCCGACGAGCTGAAGAACCTCGACTACGACCAGTACCGCGACATCCGCTTCAACCCGCAGAAGTCGCTGTGGCGCAGCGAGAACCTGCCGTTCGAGCTGGCCTTCTTCCACCTCGGCAAGTTCCAGACGCAGCCGGTCTCGATCAACGAGATCGCGCCGGACGGCCAGGTCCGTCACATCGCGTTCGACCGCAAGGATTTCGACTACGGCAAGAACAAGCTGACGCAGAAGGGCTGGGGCGACCTCGGCTTCGCCGGCTTCCGCGTGCACTACGCGCTGAACAACCCGGCCTACAAGGACGAGCTGATCGTCTTTCTCGGGGCCAGCTACATGCGCGCGCTGGGCAAGGGCCAGCACTACGGCATGTCGGCGCGCGGCCTGGGCATCGACACCGTGGGCGGCAGCGGCGAGGAATTCCCGCGCTTCAGCGAGTTCTGGATCGAGCGTCCCACGCCGCAGGCCACCACGCTGGTGATCCATGCGCTGCTCGATTCGCCGCGCGCCACCGGTGCGTACCGCTTCACGCTGCGCCCCGCGGATGACAAGAATTCGGAGACCGCCATCGACGTGCAGGCGCGCCTGTTCCTGCGCGCCGGCGTCGCGACCCTGGGCCTGACGCCGCTGACCAGCATGTTCGCGCACGGCGAGAACCAGCCGAAGCCGGGCGACTTCCGGCCCGAGGTGCACGATTCGGACGGCCTGATGATCGCCACCGGCGACGGCAAGGGCGGCGGCGAATGGCTGTGGCGCCCGCTGCTCAACCCGAAGAGCACGCTGGTCACGTCGTTCTCGATGGCCGAGCTGAAGGGCTTC
This sequence comes from Rhizobacter sp. P2_D12, assembly GCF_056404395.1. Taxonomy (NCBI): domain Bacteria; kingdom Pseudomonadati; phylum Pseudomonadota; class Betaproteobacteria; order Burkholderiales; family Sphaerotilaceae; genus Rhizobacter; species Rhizobacter sp. P2_D12. The sequence goes on from NZ_JBFUEB010000003.1 coordinate 74,210, forward strand.
GGGCTGATGCAGCGCGACCGCTCGTACGCCAGCTACGAAGACACCGAGGCGCAATACCAGAACCGCCCGAGCGTCTGGATCACGCCGCAGGGCCACTGGGGCCCGGGCCGGGTCGAGCTGCTGCAGCTGCACACGCCCGACGAGACCGACGACAACATCGTCGCGTACTGGGTGCCCGCCCAGGTGCCGGCGCCCAACGAACCGATCGACTTCTCGTACCGCATGCAGTGGCAGGGCGAGCGCCAGCAGCGCCCACCGGCCGGCTGGACGGTGCAGACCCGGCGCGGCCACGGCTTCGTGAACCGCAAGACCACCCTCGATCCGCGCGAAGTGCAGTACGTCGTCGACTTCGACGGCCCGGCGCTGCGTGCGCTGAAGGACGACGCGCCGGTGAAGGCCGTCGTCAGCACCGGCAGCAATGCCCGCATCGTCGAAAGCAACGCCTATCGCAACCCTGCGACCGGCACCTGGCGCATGACCGTGCGCGTCAACCGCCTCCAGCCCGCGCAACCCGCCGAGCTGCGAGCCTTCCTCCAAACCGGCGACAACGCCCTGACCGAAACATGGACCACGATCATTCAACCCGAGTGAGCGCCGAGCAATCCGCTGCTGTCGGTGCCGTGTCGTCCCCGGCCCTGCCGGGCCCCAGCATGCCGCGCATGAACCGCGGCTCGATGGTGGCGCAGCCGTGGCGCGGTTTCACCCGCAGCCTGGGTGACCTGCTGATGGGCACGCTGGTCGGCCTGGGCCGGCTGGTGCAGCCGGGGGCGCGCGCAGCCGCCGCGGCGATTGCAGCGAAGGCCCCGCAGGCCGCGTGGGAGATCGCCGCGACGCGCCGCCGCCGCGTGCTGCTGGGCCTGGTCGCGCTGTCGGCCGCCGGGGCCACCGCGCTGCTCGCCAGCGTGCTGCCGCCGAGCGACAGCGCCTGGCTGCGCAACCTGCAGATCGGGCTCTATGCGCTGCTGTTCGCTTGGGTCTCGGCCGGCTTCTTCACCGCGATGATGGGCTTCTGGGTGCTGTGGCGTGGCGACCGGCATGCGATGTCGGCGGCGTCGGTCGGCCACGAGCCGATCCACCAGGGCGCGCGCACCGCGATCATCATGCCGATCTGCAACGAGCAGGTCGCCACCGTCTTCGCCGGATTGCGCGCCACGGTCGAATCGCTGGCCGCCACCGGCGCGTCGCGGCTGTTCGACGTGTTCGTGCTGTCGGACACCAACGACCCCGAGATCCGCGCCGCCGAGCTGGCCGCGTGGGCCGAACTGCGCAACGAATCGGGCATGGCCGAGCGCATCCACTACCGCTGGCGCACCATCCGCACCAAGCGCAAGGCCGGCAACGTGGCCGACTTCTGCCGCCGCTTCGGGCGCGACTACCGCTACATGGTGGTGCTGGACGCCGACAGCGTGATGAGCGGCGATTGCCTGGTGAAGCTGGTGCGGCTGATGGAAGCCAACCCGACGGCCGGCATCCTGCAGACCGCGCCGCAGGCCTGCGGGCTGGACACGGTGCATGCGCGCTCGCAGCAGTTCTCGGGCCGCGTCGCGGGCCGGTTGTTCACCGCCGGCATGCAGTACTGGCAGCTGGGCGAATCTCACTACTGGGGCCACAACGCGATCATCCGCGTCGAGCCGTTCATGAAGCATTGCGGGCTCGCGCCGCTGAAGGGCCGCGGCGGCCTGTCGGGCGAGATCCTGTCGCACGATTTTGTCGAAGCCGCGCTGATGCGCCGTGCCGGCTACCACGTGTGGCTGGTGCACGACCTGCATGGCAGCTACGAGCAGCAGCCGCCCAACCTGCTGGAAGAGCTGCAGCGCGACCGCCGCTGGTGCCAGGGCAACCTGCAGAACGCGCGCCTGGTGGCCGAGCCCGGCCTGCACGGCGTGCACCGCGCGATGCTGGTGACCGGCGCGCTGGCCTACCTGTCGGCGCCGCTGTGGCTGGCCTTCGTGCTGCTCGGCGCGGGGCTGTGGATGTTCGGCGGCCACCCGGTGTTCGGCTCGGCGCGCGAGCTGCCGGTGGAGATGACGCTGCTGTGGCTGGCCACGGCGGTGATGCTGGCGATGCCGCGCGTGATGGGCGTGGCCGCGATCGTGATGACCAAACAGCAGCGCCGCTATGGCGGCACGGCCGCGCTGGTGAAGGGCGCGCTGCTGGAAGGTGGCTTGTCGGTGCTGCAGGCGCCGGTGCGCATGATGGCGCACACGCTGTTCGTGGTGGTCGCGCTGACCGGCCTGAAGCTGGACTGGAAGTCGCCGCCGCGGGAAGCCAGCGACATCGGCTGGGCCGATGCCGGCCGGCGTTTCGCCTACATCAGCGGCGGCGTGGCGCTGCTGGCGGCCGTGGTGCTGTGGGTGCAGCCGCAGGCTTCGCTGTGGCTGATGCCGATGGCGCTGCCGCTGCTGCTGGCGGTGCCGCTGGTGGTGATGACGAGCCGCTCGGGCCTGGGCCAGCGCTTGCTGGCGAGCAAGCTGCTGATGACGCCGGAAGAGCATTCGGCACCGACGGTGCTGCGCCGCGCCTGGGCGCATGCGCGCCGCGCTGCGCCGGCACGGCAGTTCCGCGATGCGCTGAGCGACCCGTGGCTGTTCGACGTGGTGCGCTCGGCGATGGGCCCGCGCAACACCAGCTGGGGCAGCCGCGGCAAGGCGCGGCGGTTGCTGGTCAAGGGCCTGCTGGCCGACCAGGACACCGAGCGCCTGAGCAAGGCCGACCGGATGCGGCTGCTGAGCGAGCCGCAGACCATCGTGCGTTTGCGGGACCAGCTGGCGGCCAACGCGAGCCTGTTGCGCAACGAGCGGCGCGCGTGACCTGGGATCCCCGGATTGGCATCCGGGCTACGGGTCGGTATTCGCAGCCCGGATGCCAATCCGGGGATCCATTCCCATGCGGGCCGTGCGTGGCGTGCCGTCCAGATGCCGGGCCCAGGCCCGGCGCAACTGCAGGTCCGACGCGAACCCAGCCTGCTCCGCCGCGCGAGTGACGCTGGCGCCGCCTGACAGGGCCTGGCGCGCCCGCTCCAGGCGGATCTTCTCCACATAGGTCATCGGCGACACCGCCGCGTGCTCGGCGAACAGCCGCAGCAGGTGGCGCGTCGTCACGTGCGCTTCGTCCGCCAGCGACGACAGCGTCCAGTCCTCGCCCGGCCGCTCGCACACCGCGTCCTGCGCGCGGTGCAGCGCGTCGTGCAGGTGATGGCGGTGCGCCAGCATCGGCGACAGCTCCGGATCGTTCGGCGTGCGCCGCAGGTACACCACCAGGTCCTTCGCGACGCGGGCCGCGAGCGGCTCGCCGCAGGCCAGCGCGATCAGGTGCAGCGCGAGGTCGATGCCGGCGGTGACGCCGGCGCTGGTGGCCAGGCCGCCATCCAGCACGAACACGCGGTTGTCCACCACCTGGGCCTGCGGCGCGAGCCGGCGCAACGTGTCGATGAACGCATGGTGCGTCGTGCAGCGTCGCGTGCCCAGCAGGCCCGCGCGTGCCAGCAGCAGCGTGCCGGTGCAGACGCCCACCAGCCGATGGTCCGCACTGGTTTTCAGCAATGCGCCCACGTCGCGGCGCAGCCAGTCGATGGTCTCGTGGGTCGCCGCATCGGGCTGGCGCAGCGCGGCAGAGGGCTGGCCGACCACCATCAGCCAGGTGGGCGCATCGAAGCGCGTGGGCAAGGCTTCGAGGTTCGCCACCTGCAGCCCGACCGAGCTGGCCGCCTGCGCCTGCGGCCCGACGAAGCGCAAGCGGAAGCGCTCGGGCCGGCCCTGTTCGGCCAGGTGGGTGTCGGCCAGCCGGAAGGCCTCGGCCGGCCCGGCGACGTCGAGCAGCAGCGTGCGCGGTGGCACGGCGATGGCGACGTCGACGCGGTTCATCGGTCCTCGGGCGCGATGCCGCTGAGCCGGCCGCGCAAGGCCTGCTGCGCGACGGGGTCGACCGGCCGGTGCTTCACCGTCGTGCTGGCCGCGTACTGGCCCAGGTAGTTCTCGCCCTTCCAATCTCGCCGGGGCCGCACCGGGCGGGCGGTGAAGCCTCCGCCACAGTTCGGACAGACGTTGCCGAGCACCGACTCCACGCAGTGGGCGCAGAAGGTGCACTCGAAGCTGCAGATCCGGGCATCGATCGATTCCGGCAGCAGCGCGGTGTTGCAGTGTTCGCAGGTGGGGCGCAGGTCGAGCATGGCGGGCTTTCGAGGGAGGAGGGTCTCACGATAGCGCGGGCAGCATACGCCGTCGCGGCAGGGACCGACCAGAAACGATCACTTCAGGACCGGTGGAACGCCCGCATCGGTTCGGTCACACATGGGCAACCGCGGCTTCCGGATGCATCCATGAACGTCAGCCCTGCGCGCACAAGCGGATCTCGGATCCTGCCAGCCGGCGACAACCCACTCGCCGAGAAACTTGCGAGGCTGGGAATATTCCGCGAACGCTTGGGGAGCAGCGACGTGGGCGAACGCGTCGAGAAGGCATTGTCGGAATGCCCGGAGATGATCGAGCGTGCCTTGGAAGGACAGGCCGTTGCTCCGGACGCCCCCCTCGCTGACGGGTCGCACTGCGCTGAAGAACTGGGCATCGTCGCGCAGCTTCTCGAGGAGGCGGGCCATCCGGGCAAGGCGGTGGGCCTGCTGGCCCACGCGCTGGGGACAGGGGCAGCTTCGCCGCCCGAGATGGAAGCCTTTCTCGTCTCTCTGTGCTGCCGCATGCTGGAAGAGAACCCCCTCTCCATGCCCGCACAAGTGGCGTTGGAGCTGCAGCAGGTCGTCGACACCCTGGGCACGTATGGCGTGATCGATGTCGCATGCGTGGACCGGTTCCACGCAGCGATCGAGCCTTACCTGGGGCCCCGCTTGCAGCGGTTGCCGCTCAGCGATTCGACGCGTGCGGTGTGCCGGGCGATTCGCAGCCTTGCGCTGTGCCTGGATCCCTGCGGAAGGCATTCGATCGCGCCAAGGCAGGCGGCCACAGGATTGGTGCAAGTGTTCAGAGCCAGTCGCACGTTCTCCCAACAAGAGCTCGCAAGCGAATGCTTGCATCGGCTGAATGAATGGAAAGAAGTGCAGGCGATGGCAAAGGTCGCACTCATGGTGTGCGACCAACCTTCGAAGGCGGTGCCGATATCCGCATCGGCAGGCCCTGCTCGTGCATGGATGGAGGCGAATGGCTGGAAGCTTGTGGGGCGGCACGGTCGTGGTGGAGGCGAATGGACGCTGATCGCAACACAGTGTCCAGCCGCCGAGGGCGGCCCGGTGCTCGATTTCATGGTGGCTTGCGCGCAGCAGCAATCGAACACCGCCTTGTGCGGCCCGCTGGAGATGCTGATGGGGCTGTTTCTGAGCGACTTGCTGAGTGCGAAGCCTGCTCGTGCGCCATGGAGCTTCCAGTCGTTGGAGATCGACCGCGCGTCGTGGGTGCTCGGTGTCGCGCGCTGCCAGGTACTGCTGCCGTGCCTGCCGAATTCGGTGGACAGCGTGTCCATGCTGTTCCTTCTGGCCTTGATGACCGGTTCCTCGTTCACGGCCGCTGCATTGGTGGCGCTGTCGCTGCTCTACACGGAAGAGGCCCAATGGCCAGGCGACTTGCTGCCGAAAGTGCTTGCCGAACTGCTGTGTCGCGAGCGAAGGCGGGATCCGGACTTCGCCTTTCCGCCCATGCTGCAATTGCTGGCCATGTGCTTGCCGGAGCGAGTGAATGCAATTCGGGCGTGCTCGCTTGTCGTCGAGCGCCTGCATCCGGAGCTGCCGATCCTCGTGCTGAAGGAGCTGCTTGCGGTTCTCCATCCCGACCGACGGAAGCGTTCGTTCCCTGTGCCACCAGACGCATGGCGGGTCTTGAGGCAACAGCTCGAGGGGACGGAGCGCAGCTGGGAATTCGTCTACGCATCGCTGGGGCAGCACGACGGCTCTTTGATGTCGTCGAGCACGAGCTGGAATCGCCGCCTTGGCCTCGCCGCCATCGCCATCCTCGCGCTGATCGCAAAGGGGATGACCGCCTGGACATCCACTTCGGTGGAAGAGCTTCAGGCACTGATCGAGACCGTCGACGCTTGGCATGAAGACCAGGATTTTCGTCCGGTCCTCAGGGCCTTGGCGCTGGTGGAAGTGCTGTCGCACTGCCCAATGTCGAAGGCTTCAATTCGAGAACGGCTTGCTGCTGATGCCCTGGCAGCCCTTGCCGCGGTACGCAAGCGCTACGTCCTCGGTCGGAATCCATGGATAGAGGCGGTGGAAAAGAAACTGGCACAAGAGGGGTTCGCCGCGGCCCCTTGCGGCGACGATGGACCTGGTTCCACGAGCCGACCCATTTCCATCGACCTTGTCACCAAGCACGAATGGCGCTGGCTCAGTCGATGACCATTCCGTTCCGATCGATCAGCCGCCAGCCAACCCCCGCACCGCCCCCGCCACCGCATCCCGCGCCTGCTCCAGCACCCGCTGCTTCCACGCCGGCGTGTCGATGTAGAACGCATCCCGCGTCTGCCGCTTGATCTGCGCGCGCTGCTCGGCCGGCGCCTCGGGGTGGTTCTCGAGCCACTGGTCGGCGCGCAGCGCCTCGATCATCTGCATGATCGGCAGCGTGCCGTATTCGAGTGCGATGCCGGTGTACTCGGCCTGCGGGCATTCCTCGTAGATGGCGCTCCACATCAGCCCGGTCAGCATCGCCGAGCTGGAGCTGCCGTCGTAGATCGACGTTACCTCGTCGCCCCACCACGCGCGTGCCCGCGCCAGCGCCTTCGCATCGTCGCGGCACGCGAAGATGCGCTCGCCCACGCCCATCGGCCCGAGGCCGGTGTGCAGGTCGATCCAGCCCAGCCTCGCGGCGCGCTGCCCGTGCTGCTGCAGCACGTGGCGCAGCGTCACGTGGCTCCAGGTCGGGTTGCGCCCGCCGTAGAACAGGCCTTCGGGGTGGTCGTACTGCCCGCCCGACACGGCCGCTTGCAACGATTCCATCCCGCGCTGCTGCACGAACTGGCCGATGCGCATCATCACGTCCTGCGACGGTGGCCAGGTCGGCGGCACCAGCAGCGCCGCCAGCTCGTCGTAGCCCGCGTTCGCCGGCAGCGGCAGGTTGAAGTCGTGGAAGTTGCGGTTCAGGTCGACGTTCTCGTGCGTCGTGCGGCGCCACCACGAGAAGCCGTACGGGTTCAGCGCGTGGATGTACAGCACCGCCACGCCGGCCGCATGCGCCGACGCGCGCCACGCCGCATCCTTCAGCAGGTCGACCTGGATGCCCGAGCCGCAGAAACCCTCGACGCCATGGCAGGCGCTGCTGACGATCAGCAGCTTCGCGGCATCGGCCGAGCCGTCGCGCACCACGTCCATCGCCAGCGTCTCGCCGTCGCGGCCGAGCAGCGGGTGGGTGTGGGTCTCGACGTCCAGCTCGGCCGCCTCGGCCGCCGCCAAAAACTTGTCACGCGCTTCGGCGTAGGTCTGGGCGAAGCTCGCCAGGGCATCGGTGCTCATGGTGGTTCAGCCGCGCGGTTGCGCCAGCCACTGCTCGGCCAGCCGCACCCACAGAGTGGCACCCAGCGGGATCAGGTCGTCGTTGAAGTCGTAGCTCGGGTTGTGCAGCATGCACGGGCCCATGCCGTGGCCGCCGATGCGGTGGCTGCCGTCGCCGTTGCCGATCAGGAAATAGCAGCCCGGCTTCTCGAGCAGGAAGTAGCTGAAGTCCTCGGCGCCCATCGTCGGCTCGAACTCCTGCACGTTCTCGGGCCCGACCACGTCGGCCATCACGCCGCGCACGAACTCGGTCTCGGCGGGGTGGTTGATGGTGGGCGGGTAGTTGCGCGTGAACTCGAACTCGCAGTTCGCGTCGAAGGCGGCGCAGATGTTCTCGGCCACCTCCTGCATGCGCTTCTGGATCAGGTCCAGCACCTCCAGCGTGAAGGTGCGCACCGTGCCCTGGATCTCGACGCTGTCGGGCACCACGTTGGTGGCCTCGCCGGCATGGATCATCGTCACCGAGATCACGCCGGCATCGATCGGCCGCTTGTTGCGCGTGATGATGGTCTGGAAACCCTGCACCATCTGGCAGGCGATGGGCACCGGGTCGATGCCGTTGTGCGGCATCGCCGCATGCGAACCCTTGCCGCGGATGACGATGCGGAACTCGTTGCTCGACGCGAAGCAGGGGCCGTTCTTCAGCGCGAACTGGCCGACCTTCATGCCGGGCCAGTTGTGCGCGCCGAACACCGCTTCCATCGGGAACTGCTCGAAGATGCCGTCCTTGATCATCTCGCGCGCGCCGCCTCCGCCTTCTTCGGCCGGCTGGAAGATCAGGTAGACGGTGCCGTCGAAGTTGCGCTGCTTCGACAGGTGCTTGGCGGCCGCCAGCAGCATCGCGGTGTGGCCGTCGTGGCCGCAGGCGTGCATCTTGCCGGGGTGCTGGCTGGCGTGCGCGAAGCTGTTCTTCTCGGTCATCGGCAGCGCGTCGATGTCGGCGCGCAGGCCGACGGCCCGGGGACTGTTGCCGCCCGTGCCCTTGACGATGCCGACGACGCCGGTGGTGCCCAGCCCGCGGTGGATCGGAATGCCCCAGTCGGTCAGGGCTTTCGCGATGACGTCGGCGGTGCGCTTTTCCTCGAAGCACAGTTCGGGATGGGCATGGATGTCACGTCGGATCGCCGTGACGGCCGCGGCGTCGGCCAGGATGGATTCGATCAACTGCATGAGGCGCTCCTGGAGGGGGAGCGGCCCAGTTTACAGGCGCATCCGTGGCTCGGATGCCCATCCGGGAGAGCCCGACGGGATCAGTGGCGAACCTTGCCCTCGGCCGTCAGGATCGTCATGTCGACATATTTCGATCCCGCATGCGAGCGATCGGTGAAATCGACGAAGAAGCCGCCCAGGTTCAGCTCGCGCATGTTCTCGAGCGACGTGATCAGCGTTTCCGGCGTCGGGTTGTTGCCCGCCTGGCGCAGCCCCTCGATCAGCGTGCGCGCCGCGACGAAACCCTCGATGCCGCCGTAGTTGGGCTCGAACTTCGCCCCCAGCGCCTTGCCGGCCGACAGGTAGTCCGCCGAGACCGGCACCGTGGCGCTGAACGGCAGCGGCATCACCTGGCTGATCGCCACGCCGCGCGCGTCCGCGCCCAGTTCGGCGGCCAGGGCCTGCGTGCCGACGAAGGACACGTTGTAGAAGCTGCCGTTGAAGCCGGCCTTGCGCGCCTCGCGGATGAAGGCCGCGCACGACTTGTAGGCGCTGATCTGCACGATGGCGTCCGGCTTCTCGGCCAGGATGGCCTTCACGGCGGCGTCCACGTTCACCGTGTTGCGCTCCACCGTGCCCAGGCCGGTGGCGCTCAGGCCGTGCGCCTTCAGCGCGATCGTCATGCCGTCCAGGCCGGTCTTGCCGTAGCTGTCGTTCTGGTAGAAGACGCCGATGCGCTTCATGCCGATCGACGTGATCTGCTTGACGATCTCGGCGGTCTCGTCGAAGTACGACGCGCGCACGTGGAACACGTGGCGGTTGAACGGCGCGCGCAGCGCCTCGGCGCCGCTGAACGGCGCGAAGAACGGCACGCGGGCGGCGGTGGCCAGCGGCAGCGCGACCAGGCTGGTCGGCGTGCCGACGTAGCCGAACAGCGTGAACACGTCGTCCTTCAGCAGCTTCTGCGTGTTCTCGGCGCAGCGCTCCGGCTCGTAGCCGTCGTCCACGCTGCGCAGCTCGATGTTGCGGCCATTGATGCCGCCGCGCGCATTGACGCGGTCGAAGGCCAGCAGCGCGCCTTCCTTGAACCGCTCGCCCAGCGCACTGGCCGGGCCGGAGAACGCGGCCGACTGGCCGAGCACGATCTTGTTCGAGGCGGCGGTCGCCAGCTTCGGAAAAGCCAGGGCAACCGGTGCCATCGCGCCCAGGCGCAGCAATTGACGACGCTTCACAGTAACTCCAATCGATTGAAACCAGAACTCGGCGCAACGCGCCCGAGCCCGTCAAGCGGACGCGCGCAGCGCCTGCGGGGGTGGGGCACCCTCTAGCGGCGGACTTTGCCGTCTTCCGTCAGCATGGAGACGTCGACGAAGCTCGACGCCACGTGGTCCTTGGCACCGAAGTGCACGTTGAAACCGCCGAAGTTCGCGTTCTGGATCGACTCCAGCCCGGCAATCAGCGCCTCGCGGCTCGGGCCGCGTCCGGCGCGCTTCAGGCCTTCGGCGAAGACCTTGGCGGCCAGGTAGCCTTCCATGCTCGAGTAGTTGGGCGTTGCGTCGCCACCGGCCTTGGCCACCGCGTCGAGGTACTCGCGCGAGATCGGCGTGGTGGTCGAGAACGGGAACGGCATCACCTGGCTGATCATCACGCCGCGGCCTTCCTTGCCCAGCTCGTCGGCCAGCGCCTGCGTGCCGACGAAGGACACGTTGTAGAAGGTGCCGCCGTAGCCGGCCTTGCGCGCCTCGCGGATGAACGCGGCGCACGACTTGTACGCGCTGACCATCACCACCGCATCCGGCAGCTTGGCCACGATGTCCTTCACGGCCTGCGACACCGCGACGGTGTTGCGCTCCACCGTGCCCAGGGCCACCGGCGCCAGGTTCAGCGGCTTCAGCGCGCGCGTCACGCCTTCCAGGCCGGCCTTGCCGTAGGCATCGTTCTGGTAGAACACCGCGACCTTGTTCAGGCCCAGCGAGGTCAGGTTCTTCACGATCAGCGCCGTCTCGTCGTAGTACGAGGCGCGCACGTGGAACACCGACTTGCTGAACGGATCGCGCAGCGCCTCGGCGCCGGTGAACGGGCCGAAGAACGGCGTCTTGTTCTCGTTCACGGCCGGCAGCGCGGCCAGGCAGGTCGGCGTGCCGACGTAGCCGAACAGCGCGAACACCTCTTCCTTGATGAAGCGATCGGTGTTGGCCTTGCAGCGGTCCGGCTCGTAGCCGTCGTCCAGCGTCTTCAGCTCGATCGTGTGGCCGTTGACGCCGCCGGAGGCATTCAGCGCATCGAAGAAGATGCGCGCGCCGCGGTTCATCTGGATGCCCAGCTGGGCCGCCGGGCCGGTGAAGGCAGCCGACTGCCCGAGCACGAGGCGGCGGTCGCTTTGCGCCAGCGCCGGGAAGGCCAGGACGGCGCTGCCGGCGGCCACGCTCTTCATAAGGTCACGACGATTCATTGGGGGTACTTCCCTTGACAAAGCTGTTTCAATTCGTTACGCCTCTGCAGGACGTTTGCAGGCGCGTAAGGATAAACGTGCATATCGGTTCAAAACATGCGTGGCATGACCGAGTGGACGCCTACACACCGAAGCCTGTGCAATAGTGCCGCGATGAGTTCACGAACTGTTGCGGCTGCGTGCCCGCATGACTGCCCGGACACCTGCGCGATGCGGGTCACGGTCGAAGACGGCAAGGCGATTCGCGTCCAGGGCGATCCGGATCACCCGACCACGCACGGTGCTTTGTGTACAAAGGTATCCCGATACACCGAACGCACCTATAGCCCCGACCGGATACTTCACCCGCTGAAGCGGGTCGGGCCCAAGGGCAGCGGGCAGTTCGAGCGTGTCGGGTGGGACGAGGCGCTGTCCGACATCGCCGCCCGCCTGGGCGAGATCGCGTCGCGCGCGCCCGAGGCCATCCTGCCGTACAGCTACGCCGGCACGATGGGGCTGCTGCAGGGCGAGAGCATGGACCGGCGCTTCTTCCACAAGCTGGGTGCTTCGCTGCTCGACCGTACCATCTGCGCCTCGGCCGGCGCCGAAGCCTTGACCGCGACTTACGGCGGCAAGGTCGGCATGCACGTCGAGCACTTCACCGAAAGCCGGCTGATCCTCATCTGGGGCAGCAACTCGATCGCGTCGAACCTGCATTTCTGGACCTTCGCGCAGGCGGCCAAGCGCAATGGCGCGAAGCTCGTCTGCATCGACCCGCGCAAGACCGAGACGGCCGACAAGTGCCACCAGCACATCGCGCTGCTGCCCGGCACCGACGGCGCGCTGGCGCTGGGGATGATGCGCGAGCTGGTCGTCAACGACTGGCTGGACCACGACTACATCGAGCGCCACACCGAAGGCTGGCCGGCGCTGCGCGAGCGTGCGCTGGCCTGGACGCCCGAGCGCACCGCCGAGACCTGCGGCATCCGTGCCGACGAGGTGCGCGGCCTGGCGCGCGACTACGCCACCACGAAGCCGGCCGCGATCCGGCTCAACTACGGCATGCAGCGCGTGCGCGGCGGCGGCAACGCGGTGCGGCTGATCGCGATCCTGCCGTGCCTGGTGGGCGCGTGGCGGCACCGCGCCGGCGGGCTGCTGCTGTCGTCGTCGGGCTGGTTCCGCGCCGACAAGGCCGCGCTGCAGCAGCCGCAGCTGCTGGCCGGGCGCCGGCCGCGCACCATCAACATGAGCACCATCGGCGACGACCTGCTGCGCGAGAGTTCGCCGGCGTTCGGGCCGCGCATCGAGGCGGTGGTGGTCTACAACAGCAACCCGGTGGCGGTGGCGCCCGAATCGCCGAAGGTGGTGAAGGGCTTCGAGCGCGAGGATCTCTTCACCGTGGTGCTCGAGCACTTCATGACCGACACCGCCGACCATGCCGACTACGTGCTGCCGGCCACCACGCAGCTGGAGCACCTGGACGTGCACACCAGCTACGGCCACACCTACGTGCTGATCAACGAGGCGGCGATCGCGCCGGTGGGCGATGCCAAGCCGAACACGCAGATCTTCCGCGAGCTGGCAGCGCGCATGGGCTTCGACGAGCCGTGCTTCCACGACAGCGACGAGGCGATCGCGCGCCAGGCGTTTGGCACGGGGCTGGATTTCGACCGGCTGCGCGAGCAGCACTGGGTCAAGCTGCCGCTGCCGGACGCACCGTTCGCCAACGGCGGCTTCCCGAGCGCGAGCGGGCGCTGCACGATCGACGCGCCGGGCTTCGGCGTGCCGGACCATGTGCCGAACTACGAGTCGGCGCTGTCGACGCCCGAGCTGGCGCAGCGCTTCCCGCTGGCGATGATCTCGCCGCCGGCGCGCAACTTCCTGAACTCGACCTTCGTCAACGTGCAGAGCCTGCGCAGCATCGAGGGCGAACCGGTGCTGGAGATCCATGCCGACGACGCGCAGCGGCGCGGCATCGAAGGCGGCGAGCTGGTGCGCGTGTTCAACGAGCGTGGCGAGTACTGGTGCAAGGCGGTGGTCAGCAAGCGCGCCCGGCCCGGCGTCGTCAACGGCCTGGGCATCTGGTGGCGCAAGCTGGGCGCGCGCGGCAGCAACGTCAACGAGCTGACGCACCAGCGGCTCACCGACCTGGGAAGGGCCCCGAGCTTCTACGACTGCCTGGTGGAAGTGGAGAAATAGTCCCCGCAGTCGCTGCGCGCTCCTGCCCCCAAGGGGCGCCGCCTGGCGGCCCGGCAAAGCCGGTTCCGCGGGCGTGGCTCGATGGACACGGGCATGCCTCACGTTTTCCCGCGCAATGTTCGGCGGTGTCGCGCCCGGGACAGTCTCTGCGCGGCCGCGCAGCGAGAGTGACGGCTTTTCGCATGGAGTTGCAGCGATGAAGCGTCGGTTGTTCTTGCGTTCGTGTGTCGGCAGCGTGACGGCCAGCGGTGCCGGGTGGGTCTCCCTGGCGCGGGCCGCCGACGAGGGCCTGAGCGGCAGCCACGTGACGCTCGGGAGTTCGGCCGCGCTCACCGGCATCCTGGCCGGTGCCGGCCTCGACCAGAACACCGGCATCTCGGCGGCGTTCGCGGCCATCAACAAGGCGGGCGGCATCCACGGCCGCGAGCTGCGGCTGGTGATGAAGGACGACGGCTACGTGCCGGCGCGCACGGTCGAGAACGTCAAGCAGATGATCGAGGGCAACACCGCCTTCGCGCTGATGTCGTGCATCGGCACGCCGAACAACGCGGCCATCATCCCGGCCATCGAACAGGCCGGCATCCCGTACGTCGGCCCGATCACCGGCGCGTCGTCGCTGCGCCAGCCGGGGCAGCGCAACGTCTTCCACGTGCGCGCGAGCTACACCGACGAGGTCACGCGCGTCACGCAGCAGCTGGTCGCGATGGGGCTGAAGGACATCGCGGTGGTCTACCTCGACAACGCGTTCGGCAAGGAGGTCGCGAAGGACGCGGCCGCTGCGCTGCAGGCCGCGGGGCTGCAGGCGGTGGCGACCGTGCCGGTGGCGGTGGACGGCAAGAACGCCGCGCAGGTGGTGGACCAGGTGTTGGCGGCCAAGCCGAGCGTCGTGTTCTTCGGCACCACCGGCACCACCAGCACCGCGCTGATGCTGCAGCTGCGCACGCGCATGGCGGGGCTGCCGCTGGTCGGGCTGTCGGTGTCGGTGATCTCGTCGGAGCTGTCGAAGCTGGGCGCGGTGTCGCAGGGCATCGCGCTGTCGCAGGTGTTCCCGGACGCGCTGTCGCCGAAGCTCGAATCGGTGCGCGGCTACCAGGCTGCGATGCGGGCCATCGGCCGCGAGGACTACGGCAACACCAGCTTCGAGGGCTATGTGAACGCGATGGTGGTGGCCGAGGGCCTGCGCCGTGCCGGCCGCGAGCTGACGCGCGACAAGCTGCGCCAGGCGCTGGCGGGGCTGAAGCAGCTGAACCTGGGCGAGCTGTCGCTCGGCTTCGGCGGGGCGGCACCGTACGTGGCCTCGCGCTACGTCGGCCTGGCGGTGCTCGGGGCCAATGGGCGGCGTGTGAGCTGAGGCCCGGGGGCTCGCCTAGACTCGCGTGATGCGAGTCAAAGTGGCGAGACGATGGTGGATCGGATTGGGCGTGGTCGCACTGCTGGGCTCGCTCAGCGGCTGCGGCTCGGTGCGCTACCTCGCGCAATCGGTCGGCGGCCACCTGAGCCTGCTGAACCAGGCCAAGCCGGTCGGCGACTGGGTGGCCGACCCGGCGACGCCCCAGCCGGTGCGCGAGCGGCTGCTCTTGAGCCAGCGCATGCGCGACTACGCGGTCAGCGAGCTGAAGCTGCCCGACAACGCCAGCTACCGCCGCTATGCCGACCTGCACCGCAACGCCGCGGTGTGGAACGTGGTGGCGGCGCCCGAGCTGAGCCTGGCGCTGAAGACCTGGTGCTACCCGGTGACCGGCTGCGTCGGCTACCGCGGCTACTTCGACCAGGCGGATGCCAATGCGCAGGGCGATGAGCTGCGCGGCGAGGGGCTGGAGGTCAGCGTCTACGCGGTGCCGGCGTACTCGACGCTGGGCAAGCTGCCGGGCGGCTTCTTCAGCGACCCGTTGCTGAACACCTTCATCCGCTGGCCGGAAGGCGAGCTGGCGCGGCTGATCTTCCATGAGCTGGCGCACCAGGTGGCCTACGCGAAGGACGACACGATGTTCAACGAATCGTTCGCGACCGCGGTGGAGCGCATCGGCGGCACGCGCTGGCTGGCCGAGAAGTCGACGCCGCAGGCGCGCGACGAGTACGAGCGCTACGACAAGCGGCGCCAGGAGTTCCGCGCGCTGACGATGCAGGCGCGCAGCGACCTCGATGCGGTGTTCCACAGCGCGGCGAGCGATGCCGACAAGCGTGCCGCGAAGGCCGAACGCATGGCGAAGCTGCGTGCCGACTACGCCGCCTTGAAGGCCGGGGCGTGGCAGGGCTATGCCGGCTACGACGGCTGGTTCGACCGTGCCAACAATGCGTCGCTGGGGGTGCTGGCGGCCTACAACGAGCTGGTGCCGCAGTTCGAGCGCCTGTTCGAGCGCGAGGGCCGCGACTTCGACCGCTTCTATGCCGAGGTGAAGCGCATCGCCGCCTTGCCGCGCGACGAGCGGCGCGCGACACTCAAATCCGCCGAGACGACGGCGATCCAATAAGACCCGAGGAGACCGACATGCCCGACATCCGCATCCACCGCGACCACGACCTGGGCCTGGCCCGCGCACGCGAGATCGCGTGGGAGTGGGCCGAGGAGGTCGAGAAGAAGTTCGAGATGGAATGCACCGTGATCGAGGGCGAGACCAGCGACACGGTGGAGTTCAAGCGCTCGGGCGTCAGCGGCGAGCTGATCGTCGCGGCCGATCACTTCGACCTGCAGGCGAAGCTGGGCTTCCTGATGGGCGCTTTCGCCGGGACGATCCAGGGCGAGATCGAGAAGAACCTGGATGCGTTGCTGGCGAAGGGCAAGCCGGCGGCGAAGAAGGCGGCCGGGAAGAAGAGCAAAGGCTGAGCCGTAGCCCGGATGCCAATCCGGGATTCCCTCGACGGCCAATCCCCGGATTGGCATCCGGGCTACGGCCTTGTTGAACGCGCGGGCCGAGCGCCGGGCCGCCCCAAGCCTGTCCGGAGTTTGTCGAAGGGCCGGCCCGCATCCCCTCGGGCGAGGGGTTGTCATTCACTCATTCCTTCAGCGACTCGATCAGGTCCACGTACTCCTGCATCGCCTCGTCGCTCGACTTGCCCTTGACGGCATCCCACGCATCCCACTTGGCGCGGCCGACCATGTCGGTGAAGCCGGGGCGCTTGCCGTCGACGTCGCCGCTGCTCGCCTGCTTGTACAGCGCGTAGATCTTCAGCAGCGTCATGTTGTCGGGCTTCTCGGGCAGGTTCTTCGAATCGGCCACGGCGGCTTCGAACAGGGCTTTGAGGTCGGCCATCGGTTGTCTCCTGGAGGCTTGGGTGAAAGTCGGCATTGACGCCGCGAATGTTACCCATCATCGTCGCCTCCCAGAACAACACCCGTGGAGGCTTTCCCGATGCCCGCTGCCCCTCGCCAGGCCGCACAGCGCATGTCGCGCGTCGACACCGCCTGGCTGCGCATGGACAACGACGTCAACCTGATGATGATCGTCGGCGTCTGGCTGCTGCAGCCGGGCATCACCCACGCTGCGCTGTGCCAGCGCGTCGAAGACAAGCTGCTCAAGTACCACCGCTTCCGCCAGAAGGTGGTGGAGGACGCGATGGGCGCGAGCTGGGTCGACGACGACGCCTTCGACCTGCGGCAGCAGGTGCTGCACGAGCCGCTGCACCGCAAACGCGGGCAAAGCCCGCGCCAGGCGCTGCAGGAGCGCGTCGCCGAGCTGAGCTCGACGCCGCTCGACCGCGGCCGCCCGCTGTGGCAGTTCCACCTGATCGACGACTACGACGGCGGCAGCGCGCTGATCGCCCGCGTGCACCACTGCATCGCCGACGGCATCGCGCTGATCTCGGTGATGCTGTCGATCACCGACGGCGGGGCCGATCCTCCGCCTCGCAAACCGCGCGGCAAGGCCGAAGACGACGACGGCGATGCCGACTGGCTGTCCGACGCGGTCGTCAAGCCGCTGACCGACCTGACCGTCAAGGCCATCGGCATGTACGGCGGCGGCGTCGCCAAGTCGATGGAGATGCTGGCCCACCCGCAGCAGCCGCTGCTGGGCTCGCTCGACATGGCGCGCACCGGCTACCAGGTGCTCAGCGACGTCGCCGCGCTGGCGCTGATGCCCGACGACTCGCCGACCTCGCTGAAGGGCACGCCGATCGGTCGCAAGCACGTCGCCTGGGGCGAGCCGATCGCGCTCGACCAGGTCAAGGCCATCGGCAAGGCACTCAACTGCTCGGTCAACGACGTGCTGCTCGCCTGCGTGGCCGGTGCGATCGGCGGCTACCTGCGCGGGCGCGGCGAAGACCCGGCCGGCCAGGAGATCCGCGCGATGGTGCCGGTGAACCTGCGCCCGCTCGAGCAGGCCCACCAGCTCGGCAACCGCTTCGGCCTGGTGCCGCTGGTGCTGCCGATCGGCATCGAGAACCCGATCGAGCGCGTCTACGCGGTGCGCGCGCGCATGAACGAGCTGAAAGGCAGCTACCAGCCGCTGCTGGCCTTCGCGGTGCTGTCGGTGGCGGGGTTGCTGATCAAGCCGGTGCAGGACGCGCTGCTGAACATGTTCGCGAAGAAGGCCACCGCGGTGATGACCAACGTGCCGGGGCCGGCGGTGCCGCTGAAGTTCTGCGGTTCGACGCTGCGCCAGACCATGTTCTGGGTGCCGCAGTCCGGCCACATCGGGGTCGGCGTCAGCATCCTCAGCTACGGTGGCGGCGTGCAGTTCGGGCTCGTCACCGACGACGCGCTGTGCCGGGAGCCGCAGGCCATCGTCGACCGGTTCGAGCCGGAGTTCGAGAAGATGCTGATGGTCACGTTGATGCTGCCCTGGGAGTGATTTGGATGCGGAGCGTCCCGGATCGGCATCCGGGCTGCGGGTGGCTGCGTATTGGAGGTCATCCGTAGCCGAGGAGCGTCCGCATGCCTGCCTCTTCCTCCACCGCCCGCGTCGTCAACTGGGTCGAGCAGGGCCTGGTGCCCGACCGCGTCGTGCGGCTGGGCATCCGCCGGCTGCTGAAGGAGCGGCTGCACGAGATCCGCGCCGATGACGCCGAGGCCGCCGCCGCGCTGACGGCCGGCTTCATCGCCCACATGCGCAGCGCGCCGCTGGCCCTGGTGCCGGACAAGGCCAACGAGCAGCACTACGAAGTGCCGGCCGACTTCTTTGCCGGCGTGCTGGGCACCCACCGCAAGTACAGCAGCTGCTGGTGGGGCGACCCGACCATCACGACACTGGACGAGGCGGAGGCCGCCGCGCTGGACATCACCTGCGAGCGCGCCGGCCTGGCCGACGGCCAGGACGTGCTGGAACTCGGCTGCGGCTGGGGCTCGCTGTCGCTGTGGATGGCCGAGCGCTTCCCACGCAGCCGCATCGTCGCGGTGTCCAACTCGCACTCGCAGCGCGCCCACATCGAAGCGCAGGCGCTGCGGCGCGGCCTGTCGAACCTGCGCGTGGTCACGCAGGACATCAACGACCTGCAGCTCGACGAGCGCTTCGACCGCGTCGTGTCGGTCGAGATGTTCGAACACCTGCGCAACTGGCCCGAGGCCTTCCGCCGCGTCGCCGGCTGGCTGCGGCCGGGCGGGCGCTTCTTCATGCACGTGTTCGCGCACCGCAGCACGCCCTACGCCTTCGTCGCGCGCGATGCCAGCGACTGGATGAGCGAGCACTTCTTCGCAGGCGGCATGATGCCGAGCGACGAGCTGGCGCTGCATTTCCAGGACGACCTGCGCCTGCTGCAGCGCTGGCGCTGGGACGGCACCCACTACCAGCGCACCGCCGAGGCCTGGCTGCAGAACATGGACGCGCGGCGCGCCACGCTGCTGCCGGTGTTCGAGGGCTGCTACGGCGTCGACCAGGCGGCACTGTGGTGGACGCGCTGGCGGCTGTTCTTCATGTCCTGCGCCGAGCTGTTCGGCTTCGACGCCGGCCAGCAGTGGTGGGTCAGCCACGGCCTGTTCGAGCGGCGCGGCTGATGGCCGGCGCCGCTGCCTGGGGCCTGGCCGCCAGCGCGCTGCTGGCCTTCGTCGCGTGGCTCGGCAGCCTGGCCCGGCACGATGCGAGCCTGGTCGACCGCTTCTGGGCCGGCCTGGTCGGTGCCGCGGCACTCGGCTTCGCGTGCGCGCTGCCGGCCGGCGGCCCGCGCGCGCCGTGGATGGGGATGCTGGTGGCGGCGTGGGCGCTGCGGCTCACCGTCTACATCACGCGGCGCAACTGGGGCCATGGCGAAGACCGCCGCTACCAGGCGATCCGCGCGCGCAACCAGCCGAACTTCGGCCTCAAGAGCCTGGTCCTGGTGTTCGGGCTGCAGGCGCTGGTCGCCTGGATCGTCGCGATGCCGTTGCTGGCCGGTTTCGCCGGCGGGCAGCCGCTCGGCCCGCTCGACCTGGCCGGCGTACTGCTCGCCGCCTCCGGCATCGCGTTCGAGGCGGCGGCCGATGCGCAGATGGCGCACTTCAAGGCCGACCCGGCCCAGGCCGGCCAGGTGATGGACCGCGGCCTGTGGCGCTGGTCGCGCCATCCCAACTACTTCGGCGAGGCCTGCACCTGGTGGGGGTTGTGGTTGATGGCCGCCGCGGCGGGCGGCGGCTGGACGGTCTTCTCGCCGGCGCTGATGACGCTGCTGCTGCTGAAGGTGTCCGGCGTCGTGCTGCTCGAGAAGGACATCGCCGAGCGCCGCCCCGCCTACCGCGACTACATCGCGCGCACCAGCCGCTTCGTCCCGTGGCCGCCGAAGCGGCGCCGCGGCGACGGCTTCAGCGCGTGAAGCGGCCGTTGGGCCCGATGATCGACAGATCGGCGAAGTCGAGGCCGGTGTGGTCGTTCGGGCTGTAGCTCATCTCCATGCCGCCGAGGTCGTACTTGTTCAGGCCGTTCAGCGCCGCCACCAGCCGTTCGCGCGTCGGGTTCGGGCCGGCGCGCCGCAGCCCCTCGACCAGCACCTTGGCCGCCGCGAAGCCTTCCATCATCGCCGGCGTCACGTCCAGCTTCTTCGCGCGGGCCAGGTCCTGCGCCTCGCGGACCAGCCCGGTCGCGATCGAACGCTCGGACGGGAACACCTGCGACACGATGGTGCCGCGGCCGTTCGCGCCCATCTGCTTGATGAAGCCGCCCGAGGCGTTGTTCGACAGCGTCACGATCTGCGCGTTCGAGCCGGCCTGGCGCAGGGCCTGCGTGCCCTCGGCCACCGCGGTGGCCGAACCGATGAACATGACGGCCTGCGGATTCGCTGCCGCGACCTTGCGCGACAGCGCGCCGAAATCGGGCTTGCTGCGGTCGAATGCCGCCAGCAGCGCCGGCTGCCGGCCGATGGCCTGGAAGCCGCTCATCGCGCCGATCAGCGCATCGGCACCGAAGCTGTCGTCGACGTGCAGCACCGCGATGCGCTCGACGCTGACCAGGCTCAGGTGCCGGATCGCGCGCTCGGCCTCGCGCTGGTAGGTGGCGCGCACGTTGAAGATGTAGGGGTGGACCGGCTTGTGCAGCGCCATCGCACCGGTCGACGGGGCCACCATCGGCACCCGGAACTCGTTGAGCAGCGGCGCGACGGCCTGTGCATGCGGCGTGCCGCGGCCGAGGAACAGCGCCAGCACGTTCTTGTCGACGATCAGCCGGCGCGCGTTCGCGGCGGCGACCGTCGGCTCGAAGCGGTCATCGGTGGAGATCAGCTCGACCAGCTGGCCGTGGATGCCGCCCTGGGCGTTGACCCAGTCGAAGTAGAGGCGTGCGCCATCGGTGTTCTCCTTCACGCCGGCCGCGGCCGGGCCGCTGAAGCCCGAGGTCTGCCCGATCAGGAGTTGTGCCGAGGCCGGCAGCGCCGGGAGGAGGGTGAGGGCCAGGCAGGCCACCAGGGCCCGCGTGCCGACGTACTGCTTCATCGCGTGTCTCCGCTCTGTCCGAGAACTCATGGCACCGCGCGGAAGTGCGCGGCGAAAGCCATGGTTTCACGGGCGAAGTGCGCGTGCCTGCGTGAAGTACGTCTGTCTGGAGGCCCGCTGCCGCGGGCGTGACGGGATGCTCAGCGGCGGAACTTGCCGTCCGCGCCAATGATGGAGAGATCTGCAAAATCAAGCCCGCTGTGGTCGGTCGAGCTGAAGCTGACCTCCATGCCGCCGATGTCGTACTTGTGCAGTCCGTTCAGCGAGGCCAGCAGCTTCTCGCGCGTCGGGTTCGGGCCGGCGCGGCGCAGCGCCTCGACCAGCACCTTGGCACCGGCATAGCCTTCCATCATCGCGGGCGACACCGCGTCCAGGCCCTTGCCCTTGGCCAGCTCGACCGCTTCCTTGACGATCGGCGATGCGATCGAGCGCTCGTACGGGAACACCTGCGTGACGATGGTGCCGCGCGCGTACTCGCCCATCTGCGTGATGAAGCCGCCGGCGGCGTTGTTCGACAGTGTGACGATCTGCGCGCTGGAGCCCGCCGTGCGCAGCGCCTTCACGCCGTCGGCCACCACCGCGCCTGCCGCGATGAACAGCACCGCCTGCGTGTTGGCCTTGGCCAGCGCCGGTGCGATGGTGCTGAAGTCGGGCTTGCTGCGGTCGAACTTCTCGACCGCCGACGGCTGCTTGCCGACCGCGGTGAAGCCGGCCATCGCACCCACCACGGCATCGGCGCCGAAGCTGTCGTCCACGTGCAGGACCGCGATGCGCTCGATGCCGATCAGGCTCAGGTGGCGGATGGCGCGCTCGGCTTCGCGCTGGTAGGTGGCGCGCACGTTGAAGATGAAGGGGTTGACCGGCTTGTGCAGCGCCATCGCGCCGGTCGACGGCGCCACCAGCGGCACGCGGAACTCGGCCAGCACCGGCGCGATCGCCTGCGTGTGCGGCGTGCCGCGCACCAGGAACAGCGCGACGATGTTCTTCTCGGTGATCAGCTTGCGCGCGTTCTCGGCCGCCAGCTTGGGTTCGAACTTGTCGTCCAGCGACACCAGCTCGAGGCTCTGGCCGTTGATGCCGCCGCGGGCATTGACCGAATCGAAGTACAGCTTGGCACCGTCGGTGGTCTCCTTGACGCCGGCGGCCACCGGGCCGCTGAAGCCGGCCGTCTGGCCGATCACGATCTGGGCCGCGGCACTCGCGACCAGGCTGGACAGGGCCAGCACGCAAAGAAGCTGCTTCATGGGGGTCTCCAACGCTTGTTTTGGGATTCGCCTGACGGGCGCGATGGTTCCACAAGCCGGTGTCGCGTGCCTGCGTCAAGAGACCACAGTGCCCATTCAATCGGGAAGATCGCGAACTAGTTCGCGGACGGCTCGTCTTCCTCGTCGTCGTCGAGCTGCAGGTCATCGGGACGCCATTGGTCCAGCACCGTGCGCAAGGTATCGAACTGCATCGGCTTGGTCAGGTGCTCGTCCATGCCGGCGTCGAGGCTGGACTGCCGGTCGGAGGCGAGCGCATGCGCCGTCAGCGCGACGATCGGGAACGGCCGCAGCCGGCCCTCGGCCTGCAGCGCGCGCAGCCGGCGCGTCGTCTCGACGCCGTCCATGCCGGGCATCTGGATGTCCATCAGCACCAGGTCGGGCGCCTCGCGCAGGCAGTGCGCCAGCGCCTCTTCGCCGCTGTTGGCGACGCTGACCTTCATGCCCAGCACCATCAGCATCTCGCGCGCGATCAGCTGGTTCAGCGCGTTGTCCTCGACCACCAGCACGTGCATGCCCGGGTGCATCGGCATGGCCGCCGGCGCCGCGGCCGGCACCGGGCGGGGTGCGGCGCTGGCCAGCGTGCGCAGGTCGGCCGGCGTCAGCGGCATCAGCAGCACCGCCATGTCGCACTGCGCAGCGCGCGCGAGCAGCGGCTGCACCTGGAAATCCGGGCGCAGCAGCAGCGTCACGCGGGTGCCGGCCGGCAGCGCGCGGCGCAGCGCGTCGAGGTCGCTGTGCGCGTCGAGCGCGTCCTCGATCAGCACCACGCTGTCGAGGCGGCGTCCGGGCTGCAGCGCGCGCTGCGCGGCGGATTGCGTGGCGGCTTCGAGGTCGGGCAGCAGCTCGGTGGTCCAGCCCAGCCGCTCGAGGCGGCGCTGCAGCCAGCGCGCCAGCGTCGCGCTGCGGCACACCACGCCGGCGTGGCCGGGCTGCAGCGGCGGCAAGGGCTCTTGCTCGGCCGGTGCGAGTTGCAGCCTGGCGGTGAACACCGAGCCCTGGCCCGGCACGCTGGTGACGCTGACGCGCCCGCCCATCAGCATCGCCAGCTTGCGCGCGATCGACAGCCCGAGGCCGGCGCCGCCGTGCTGGCGCCGCGTGCTGTTGTCGCCCTGCTCGAAGGGCTCGAAGACGCGCGAGCGCGTCGCCTCGTCCATGCCGGCGCCGCTGTCCTGCACCTGGATGCGCAACACGCTCGGGCCGGTGGCTTGCGGCAGCACCTGCGTGACCAGCGCGACGTGGCCGCGCGCGGTGAACTTGACGGCGTTCGCCAGCAGCTGCGTGACGATCTGGCGCACGCGCGCCGGGTCGCCCTGGAAACGCGTGTGCTCCCCGAGGTAGTCGAACATCATCGCGAGCTGGCGTTCGCGCACCTGCGGCATGAAGCCGCGGAAGGTCTCGGCCAGCAGCTGGGCCAGGTCGAAGGTCTCGAGCCGCAGCGTCAGCTCGCCGGCCTCGGCGCGCGCATAGTCGATCACGTCGTCCAGCAGGCGCAGCAGCGCCTGGCCGGATTGCTGCGCCAGCTCGAGGTAGCCGCGCTGTTCGTTCTGCACCGCCAGGCGCTGCGCCAGCTCGGTCATGCCGAGCACCGCGTTCAGCGGCGTGCGCAGCTCGTGGCTCATGTGGGCGAGGAAGGTGGCACGCGCCGGGTCGGCGTCCGTCTCGCGCAGGCTGCCGCACAGCCAGCCGGCCTCGCTGCGCAGCCGCAGCTGGAACCAGCGCACGCCGTCGTCGCGGGCGCGCAGCCGCAGCCGGGCCTCGACGCTGCCCGCCGAGCGCGTTGCGGCACGCACCATCGCGTCGTAGCGCGGCAGGTCGGCCGGCTGGACGCGGCTGCGGATGGCGGACGCCTCGTCGCGCAGGTCGTCGCCCAGCAGCTCGCGGCAGCGCGCCGAATGCCAGGCGCGCGTGCCGGTGAGTTCGTGCTCCCACACGCCCTCGGCGACGACCGACCACAGCCGGGCCTGGCGGCCGGCGCTCGTGTCGTCTGGCGAGGAGGGGGGTACTGCAGGGGCATTCATGGCGCAGGGCACGCGAGAAGCGTCGCGCATGGTAGCCGCAGCCCCTGCCGGGAGCAATCGTCCCTTGCTGACAGATGCTGACCAATGGCCCGCGAACATGCTCACCCATTCGCGCTCCCTAGAATCTTCCGCTTCGCCTTTCGAAAGCCCTCCCCATGTCCGGTGTCATCCGCATCCGCGGCGCACGTCAGCACAACCTGAAGAACCTGGATCTCGACATCCGCACCGGCGAGATGACGGTGGTGACCGGGCCCTCGGGCTCGGGCAAGTCCAGCCTGGTGTTCGACACGCTGTATGCCGAGGGGCAGCGGCGCTACGTCGAGACCTTCAGCGCCTACGCGCGGCAGTTCCTCGACCGCATGGACCGCCCGGCGGTCGACCGCGTCGACGGCGTGCCGCCGGCGATCGCGATCGACCAGACCAACCCGGTGCGCACCTCGCGCTCGACGGTGGGCACGATGACCGAGCTGAACGACCACCTGAAGCTCTTGTACGCGCGGGCGGCCGAGCTGTTCGACAAGCAGACGGCGCAGGCGGTGCGGCATGACTCGCCGGAGACGATCTACGCCGAATTGATGAGCCGGACGGTTCAGGGCGATCCGCGGCTGGTGGTGACCTTCCCGGTCGAGCTGCCGGCCCAGACCACGCCCGAGGAGATCGAGCAGTGGCTGGCCGCTGCCGGCTTCACGCGCGTGCAGGCCGAGCGCGAGGTGGCGACGCCCACCGGGCCGCGCAAGGTGCTGGACGTGGTGGCCGACCGCTTCCGGCTGCAGGGCACGGAGAAGGTGCGCGCGGTCGAGGCGATCGAGACGGCGCTCAAGCGCGGCAGCGGGCGGGTGAATGTCTACGTGCTGGCGGAAGAGGGCGAGCCGCAGCTGTGGCGTTTCTCCACCGGCCTGCACTGCCCCGACAGCGACCTGCGCTACAGCGAGCCGCAGCCGGCGCTGTTCTCGTTCAACTCCGCGATGGGCGCCTGCGAGACCTGCCGCGGCTTCGGCCGCGTGATCGGCGTCGACTGGGGCCTGGTGATCCCGGACCACCGCAAGACGCTGCGTTCCGGCGCGATCAAGACCATCCAGACCCCGGCCTGGAAGGATTCGCAGGACGACCTGCTGAAGTACGCCGCCGAGGCCGGCATCCCGCGCGATGCCGCGTGGTCGCAGCTGAGCGAGGCGCAGCGCGACTGGGTCCTCAACGGGTCGCCGCACTGGAACGGCAACTGGAACAAGCAGTGGTACGGCATCAAGCGCTTCTTCGAGTACCTGGAGAGCAAGTCGTACAAGATGCACATCCGCGTGCTGCTGTCGAAGTACCGCAGCTACACGCCCTGCACCACCTGCGGCGGTGCGCGCCTGAAGACCGAGGCCCTGCTGTGGCGCCTGGGCAGCCGGCCCGATGCCGATGCGGTGCTGCCGTCCGGCAAGCGCTTCCTGCCGCAGGGCACCGCGTGGACGCGCGCCCGGCTCGAGGCGCTGCCCGGCCTGACGGTGCATGACCTGATGCTGATGCCGATCGAGCGCATCCGCCGCTTCTTCGACGGCCTGACGCTGCCGAGCACCATGCTCGACGACGCGCTGAAGCTGCTGCTGGACGAGATCCGCACCCGGCTGAAGTACCTGTGCGACGTGGGCCTGGGCTACCTGACGCTGGACCGCCAGAGCCGCACGCTGAGCGGCGGCGAGGTGCAGCGCATCAACCTGACGACGGCGCTCGGCACCTCGCTGGTGAACACGATGTTCGTGCTCGACGAGCCCAGCATCGGCCTGCACCCGCGCGACATGAACCGCATCGTCGAGGCCATGCACCGGCTGCGCGACGCCGGTAACACGCTGGTCGTCGTCGAGCACGACCCGGCCGTGATGCTGGCCGCCGACCGCCTGATCGACATGGGCCCGGGCCCGGGCGAACGCGGCGGCAACATCGTGTTCGACGGCACGCCCGAAGAGATCCGCCGCGCCGACACGCTGACCGGCGCCTACCTGGGCGCGCGCAAGCAGGTCGGCATGGGCGGCCTGAAGCGGCTGGTGACCGAGGCCACGCCGAAGCTGATCGTCGAAGGTGCGCGCGACCACAACCTGAAGAACCTGACGGTCGAGTTCCCGCTGCAGCACCTGGTGTGCGTGACCGGCGTCTCCGGCTCGGGCAAGAGCACGCTGATGCAGGACGTGCTGTTCCCGGCGCTGGCGCGCCACTTCGGCAAGGCCACCGAGACCCCCGGCGAGCACGACCGCCTGCTCGGCGCCGACTGGCTGACCGACGCGGTGTTCGTCGACCAGTCGCCGATCGGCAAGACCGCGCGTTCCAACCCCGCCAGCTACGTGGGCGCGTTCGACGAGATCCGCAAGCTGTTCGCGCAGTCGCCGCTGGCCGGGCAGCGCGGCTACAGCGCCAGCATGTTCAGCTTCAACGCCGGCGACGGCCGCTGCCCGACCTGCGGCGGCTCGGGCTTCGAGCACGTGGAGATGCAGTTCCTGTCGGACGTGTACCTGCGCTGCCCGGATTGCGATGGGCGCCGCTACCGCGCCGAGATCCTGGACGTGAAGATCGAGCGCCGACTGCCGGGCGAGGTTGCGCGCGAGCTGAGCGTGGCCGACGTGCTGGAGCTCACCGTCAGCGAGGCGGTGCAGATGTTCGCGCAGGACCGCGAGGTGCTGCGCGTGCTGCAGCCCATCGTCGACGTGGGCTTGGAGTACGTGAAGCTGGGCCAGCCGGTGCCGACGCTGTCGGGCGGCGAGGCGCAGCGCCTGAAGCTGGCCGGCTTCCTGGCCGAGGCGGCGCAGACCACCAGCGCGAGCCGCCAGCCGCTGGCGAAGAAGGGCACGCTGTTCATGTTCGACGAGCCGACCACCGGCCTGCACTTCGACGACATCGCGAAGCTGATGCGGGCCTTCCGCAAGCTGCTCGACGCCGGCCATTCGCTGGTGGTGATCGAGCACAACCTGGACGTGATCCGCGCCGCCGACTGGCTGATCGACCTCGGCCCCGAAGGCGGCGAGGCCGGCGGCCTGGTGGTGTGCACCGGCACGCCGGAGGACGTGAAGCTGCACCCGACCTCGCACACCGGCCGCGCGCTGGCCGAGTACGACGTCTCGATGCGGCTGGGCGAGCACAAGGTGGAAGAGGGCGTGCCGCTGCAGTACGTCGTCAAGCGCCTGCGCGACGAGAAGCGCGACGAATCGATCCGCATCGTCAACGCGCGCGAGCACAACCTGAAGTCGCTGGACGTCAGCATCCCGCGCGGCAAGTTCAGCGTGGTCACCGGCGTGTCGGGCTCGGGCAAGAGCACGCTGGCGTTCGACATCCTGTTCAACGAGGGCCAGCGGCGCTACCTCGAATCGCTGAACGCCTATGCCCGCAGCATCGTGCAGCCGGCCGGGCGGCCCGAGGTCGATGCGGTGTACGGCATCCCGCCGACGGTGGCGATCGAGCAGCGGCTGAGCCGCGGCGGGCGCAAGAGCACGGTGGCGACGACCACCGAGGTCTGGCACTTCCTGCGCCTGCTGTACGTGAAGCTGGGCATCCAGCACTGCGTCAACGACGGCGCGCCGGTGCGCCCGCAAAGCGTCGAGAGCATCGCCGCGCAGCTGCTGCGCGACCACAAGGGCGAGCACGTCGGGCTGCTGGCGCCGCTGGTGGTCAACCGCAAGGGCGTCTACACGGATCTCGCCAAGTGGGCCAAGGCGCGCGGCCACACCCACCTGCGCGTCGACGGCGACTTCCTGAGCGTCGACCCATGGCCGCGCCTGGACCGCTTCAAGGAGCACACCGTCGAGCTGCCGGTGGGCGACCTGGTGATCGGCCCCGACAACGAGGCCGAGCTGCGCGCGCTGCTGGCCCAGGCGCTGGAGCTGGGCAAGGGCGTGATGCACCTGCTGACGCCGCTGAAGGGCCTGCGCGGCGCGATGCTGGCCGGCACGCCGACGCGCAAGGTCGGCGAGGTGAAGGTGTTCTCGACCAAGCGCGCCTGCCCGGTCTGCGCCACCAGCTACCCCGAGCTGGACCCGCGCATGTTCAGCTACAACAGCAAGCACGGCTGGTGCACCACCTGCGTCGGCACTGGCCTCGCGCTGACGCGCGAGCAGCGCAAGGCCTACGACGATTCGGTGCGCGACGACGACAACAAGGGCCGCGAGCAGAGCTTCCCGTCGGAGGAGATGGAGGTCGAGGGCGTGATCGACGAGCCGTGCCCGACCTGCAGCGGCACGCGGCTGAACCCGGTGTCGCGCGGCGTCACGTTCGACGGGCATTCGATCGCCTGGATCGCGCAGTGGTCGGTGGCGGACGCGCGCAAGTGGGTGCAGGCGCTGAAGCTGGCAGGGCGCGATGCCGAGATCGCGCGCGACGTCGTCAGCGAGATCGCGAGCCGGCTCGAGTTCCTGGAGGAAGTCGGCCTCGGCTACCTGACGCTGGACCGGGCCGCGCCGACGCTGTCGGGCGGCGAGGCGCAGCGCATCCGGCTGGCGGCGCAGCTGGGCAGCAACCTGCAGGGCGTGTGCTACGTGCTGGACGAGCCCACCATCGGCCTGCACCCGCGCGACAACCAGATCCTGCTCGATGCGCTGCACAAGCTGGGCGACAAGGGCAACACGCTGGTGGTGGTGGAGCACGACGAGGACACGATCCGCCGCGCCGACCACATCATCGACATCGGGCCCGGCGCGGGCAAGCGCGGCGGCCGGCTGGTGGCCGAGGGCACGGCCGCCGACCTGGCGAAGAACGGCGAGTCGGTGACCGGCCGCTTCCTCGCGAAGCCGCTGCTGCACCCGCTGAAGGCGCGGCGCGAGGTGGATGCCTTCCTGGCGTCGGTGGCGCAGCACTCGGCCAAGGAGGGCGAGACCAACCGGCTGCTGACGATCCACGGCGCGTCGCTGCACAACCTGCAGCAGGTGACGGTGGACCTGCCGCTGAAGCGGCTGGTGGCCGTCACCGGCGTTAGCGGATCCGGCAAGTCGACGCTGGCGCGCGACGTGCTGCTGGCCAACCTGCAGTTCATCAACCTGCGCGGCGGCAAGCCGAACTGGCAGGGCTGCGACAAGATCGACGGCTGGGGCTTCATCGACCGCGTGCTCGAGGTCGACCAGACGCCGATCGGCAAGACGCCGCGTTCATGCCCGGCCACCTACATCGGCTTCTGGGACACCATCCGCAAGCTGTTCGCCGACACGCTGGAATCGCGTGCGCGCGGCTACCAGCCGGCGCGCTTCAGCTTCAACACCGGCGACGGCCGCTGCCCGGCCTGCGAGGGGCAGGGCATGCGCACCATCGAGATGAGCTTCCTGCCGGACGTGAAGGTGCCGTGCGACGTGTGCCATGGCCAGCGCTTCAATGCCGAGACGCTGGCGGTGAGCTGGCGCGGCAAGAGCATCGGCGACGTGCTGCAGATGGAGATCGACGAGGCGGTGGAGTTCTTCGCGTCGATGCCGAACATCGCGCACCCGCTGCAGCTGATGAAGGACGTGGGCCTGGGCTACCTGACGCTGGGCCAGCCGTCGCCGACGCTGTCGGGCGGCGAGGCGCAGCGCATCAAGCTCGTCACCGAGCTGACCAAGGTGCGCGACGACGTGACGCGGCGCGGCAACAAGGCGCCGCACACGCTGTACGTGCTGGACGAGCCGACGGTGGGGCTGCACATGGCCGACGTCGAGCGGCTGATCCGCGTGCTGCACCGGCTGGTCGACGGCGGCCACAGCGTGGTGGTGATCGAGCACGACCTGGATGTCATCGCCGAGGCCGACTGGGTCATCGACATGGGGCCGGAAGGGGGCGTTCGCGGCGGCACGGTGGTGGTGAACGGCGTGCCGGAGCTGCTGGTCAAGACGCGGGCCAGCCACACGGGGGCGGCGTTGAAGCCGGTGCTTTCGCGAGTTTGATGCACTGACCCGATTGGCCTCGGGGGATCAGCCTGTGACGAGGCGGTTGCGGCCCAGCCGCTTCGCCTCGTACAGCGCCGCATCGGCGCGCTCGACCAGCTCGAGCGCGTTGTCGGTCGCCTGCGCATGGGTCAGGCCGAGGCTCAGCGTCACCTCCAGCCCCGGCGAGATCCGGCTCCACGGGTAGGCCTGCACCGTGCTGCGCAGCCGCTCGCAGATCTCGAGCGCGGTGTCGGCCGGCGTGTCGACGAAGACCAGCACGAACTCCTCGCCGCCCCAGCGGCCCAGCAGGTCGCGCGCGCGGGTCTTGTCGCCGAACAGCCGCGCGACGGTGCGCAGCACCTCGTCGCCCACCGCATGGCCGTGGCGGTCGTTGACGAGCTTGAAATGGTCCAGGTCGGCCATCGCCAGCGCCAGCGGCTGCAGTTGCCCGCGCGAACGCTCGATCAGCAGCGGCAGCGTGGCGTCCACGTGCCTGCGGTTGGCCAGGCCGGTCAGCGGGTCTTCCAGCGTCTCGCGGTGCAGCTCGGCCGTGCGCTGTTCCAGCACCTCTTTCTCCGCTTCGAGCTGCTGCGTGCGCAGGCGCTGCAGCTCGGCCTCGAGCCGGGCGCGCTCGCCGTCGATCAGTGCGCGCTCGACGTCGATGCGGTTCACCATCAGCCGCGCCTGCGCCTTGCTCTGCTGCGCGACGCGGCGCATCTCGATCTGGTGGTGCGCTTCGCAATGCAGCAGCGCCGGCTCGAACTGCCGCGTCGCCTTGTAGGCCCGGTGCAGCGCCGAATGCACCCGCATGCGCGTGGTCTCGTGGTCCATCTGCGTCAGCGACTGCAGCGTGGCGGTCAGCTCGGTGATGGCTTCTTCGTTGCGGCCTTCGCGCAGCAGCACCTCGGCGATGTTGTGCCGCATGCGCAGCACCACCGCCCGGAAGCCGTTCTGGACCGCGGTGGCCAACGCCTCGTCGAGCAACTGGCGGGCCTCGGCGTAATCACCGGCCAGCCCGAGGGCCTCGCCCAGGTTGCCCTGCGTGACGCTGACGCGGTAGACGTCGCCATGCCGGCGCGCCAGCGACAGCGCGCGGCCGCCGTACTGGCGCGCCCGCTGCAGCGCCTGCTGGCTGGCGGCTTCGTCGCCGCGCAGCTGGGCCTGGTAGTAGGCGCTGATCGCGGTGGCGGTGAGGTTGTTCAGCGCCAGCATGCGGTCGCCGTGGCCACCGTGCTCGCGCGCCATGCCCAGCGACTGCAGCAGGAAGCTTTCGGCCTGCACCGCGTCGCCCAGCCGGTCGTAGCAGATGCCGATGCGGTTGAGCGCGACGCCCATCGCCAGGCCGCGCCCGTGCTCGCGCGCCAGCTCGAACGACGCGGTGGCGTGCTTCAGCGCTTCTTCCTGCAGCCCGATCTCGCTGAACGAGATGGCCAGCAGGCACAGCGTGTCGCACTGCTCGTCGATGCGGCCGGCCGCACGCCACAACGCCAGCGCCTCGCGCGCCGACTGCACCGAGGGTTCGAACAGCCCGAGCCGCCAGCGGTGGTTGGCCATCAGCGTGTGCACGCGCGCCAGCACCAGCGGCTCGCCGAGGGCGGTGGCGGCGGCCAGCGCCCGTTCGGCGATCGCCAGGCCCTGCTGGTGCTGGCCGGCGTCGTGTGCCGCCTGCGAATCGGCGATCAGCGTGACGACGCGGCGGGCATCGGTGACCTCGCGGGGGGTGGGGGTGGGAGCGGCCTGGGACAGCATGTGTCCCGATTGTGCGTGCCCCGGCGCGAGCGCGCCAGCCACGCACCCGGAACGGCGTCACGGATGGCGCGATCCCGGCCCGGCCGGGCGCCTGCCATGCCAGGCATGCCAGGCGCGCCAGCCCAGCAGCACGGCGATGATCGCGGCGTACACCGCCACCTCGGCGAAGTTGTTCTTCGCCGCCTTCATCCAGAAGAAGTGCAGCAGGCCCAGCAGCACGATTGCGTAGACGCTCTTGTGCAGCGCCTGCCAGCGCTTGGCGCCCAGGGCCTTGATCGCACGGTTGAACGACGTGGCGGCCAGCGGGATCATCAGCAGGAAGGCCAGGAAGCCGACCAGCGCGAACGGGCGCTTCGGGATGTCGCGCGCGATGACCGCCAGGTCCAGGCCCATGTCCAGCCACGCATAGGCCAGGAAGTGCAGCACGACGTAGAAGAACGCGAACAGCCCCAGCATGCGCCGGAAGCGGGCCAGGGCCGGCTGGCCGGCGATGATGCGCAGCGGCGTGACGGCCAGCGTGATGCACAGGAAGCGCAGCGTCCAGTCGCCGGTCGAGCGGATCAGCGCCTCGGCCGGGTTGGCGCCCAGCGTGTTGGCGGCGGCGCCGTAGAACAGCCAGGCGAAGGGCAGCAGGCCCAGCACGAACAGCAGCGGCTTGGCGGCCGGATGCAGCAGCCAGGGCTTGCGGCGCACGGCGGCGGATGGGGCGGGCGACAGCACGGCGGATTCCATGGGGACCCCGCTCAGAACAGCTTCTTCAGGTCCATGCCGGCGTACAGCTGGCCGACCTGGGCTTCGTAGCCGTTGAACAGCAGCGTCGCGCGCTTCTTCGCGAACAGCCCGTCCTCGCCGATGCGCCGCTCGGTGGCCTGGCTCCAGCGCGGGTGGTCGACGTTCGGGTTGACGTTGGAATAGAAGCCGTACTCCTGCGCCGCCGCGTGGTTCCACGACGTGGCCGGCTGCTTGTCGGTGAAGCGGATCTTGACGATCGACTTGCCGCTCTTGAAGCCGTATTTCCACGGCACGGCCAGCCGCACCGGCGCACCGTTCTGGTTCGGCAGCACCTCGCCGTAGAGGCCGAAGGCGAGCAGGGCCAGCGGGTTCATCGCTTCGTCCAGCCGCAGGCCTTCGACGTACGGCCAGGACAGCACGCGCGAGCCGAGGTAGGGCATCTGCTTCGAGTCGGCCAGCGTGACGAACTCGACGTACTTGGCATTGCCGGTCGGCTCGACCCGCTTGATCAATTCGGAAAGCGAATAGCCGACCCACGGAATCACCATGGACCAGCCCTCGACGCAGCGCAGCCGGTAGACGCGCTCTTCCATCGGCGCGAGCTTCAGCAGCTCGTCGAGGTCGTGGACCTTGGGTTTCTTCACCTCGCCTTCGACCGCCACCGTCCAGGGGCGGGTCTTCAGCGAGCCGGCGTTGCGGGCCGGGTCGGCCTTGTCGGTGCCGAACTCGTAGTAGTTGTTGTAGCTGGTGACGTCGTTGTAGGCGGTCAGCTTTTCCATCGTGATCGCGCCTGGCACCGTGCTGCGCGTGCCGGGCAGCGCGCCGAGCTTGTTCGGGCGGGCCGCCTGGGCGAACGCGTCGCGCGCGGCCCAGCCGGACAGCGCCGCGCCACCGGCGCCCAGGGCCATCAGCTTGAGCAGGTCGCGGCGGCGCTCGTAGATGCTGCGTGGGGTGATCTCGGACGGGACCGCGTGGTCGAAGCCGCGGTTCGGGCGGTAATGCATGGAAACTCCTGGGACGCCTGGAGGGCGCGTTGCCGGTCAGTCGCGGTTCGAGCCGGCGACCTTACAGCAGTTCCGCGACCCTAAGGGAGTTCGCCGAAGTTGGTGTCGTCGATGACGGCGCCGAACTGCGTGTCGGAAAACAGCCGCAGCGAGTTGCGCGCGGCCCGTTCGCGGAAGCTCTTGCGGGCGAACAGCTTGGCCTGCGCCTCGCCCGGCAGGTCGGTGATGTTGATCACGTTCTTGACGATCAGCGTGTCGATCACGTCCTCGATCACGCGCACGAAGTCGGCGTCGAGCTTGCCGAAATCGCTGGCCACCGCACCATGGCCGATGAAGGCCATCAATTCGGGATGGCCTTCGGGGACGAACTCCGTGCCTTCCCCGGGGTGCCGGTGCAGGCTGTCGATCTGGCCGTCGGGGCCGCGTCGGATGTAGGGCATGAGGACGATCGCAGTGGCGATCGTTGCACTATAGTCGCGCACCCGGTCCGGCGCCTCCTCAACAAGAGGAACGCCGTCCGGCCGCCGTGCCCATTCCGTGCCTATTTCTTCACGGGCAGCCCGGCCCAGATCTTCGGCGTGCGCTTGCCGGGTGCCACTTCGCCGGACACCAGCAGCAGTTCGCCCTTCCAGCTGACCGGCTGCGTGGTCACGGGGCCGGCCGCGGGCAGGAAACCGCTTTCGGCCCAGGCCCGGGTCTTGGTGTCGTAGACCAGGATGCCCTGGTTGAAGCCGGTGTGGTGATCCTGCATGAAGGTGATGGCGGTGTTGGCCTGCTGCCACTGCGCACTGCCCTTTTCCGCCTTGCCGCGCTCGCCTTCGAGGGCCACGAACATGTTCCAGCGTTCGATGTCGCGGTCGCCGCCCAGCGCCACGAAGTAGCGGTCCTGCACAGCGAAGCCTTCGCCGGCCTGGGCCGGGTAGGGCATGTCCGGCAGCCGCGACCAGCTGCCCGCCTTCGGGTCGAAGGCGTAGGCGTCCTGGTGGACCAGCCAGCTGCCGTCCTTCTTGTGGCGGCCGCTGGCCAGCACGAACTTGCCGTCGACACCGGCCGCGAGCGCCAGGTCGCGCGGTTCGCCCGGCCAGGTCGGCAGCGCCTTCCAGCCGGCATCGGGCGCATCGAGGTCGAGCGCGAGGAAATCGGCGCCGCTCTGCACGAACACCGTGCGGCCGACCAGGGCCGCGGCGGAATAGCTCATGCCGCGCGGCAGGCTCGGGTAGGGCTTGATGTCGAGCCGGTCGCCGGCCGCATCCAGGCTCATCAGGAACACGTCGGCGAACAGCTTCAGCTTGGACTTCGCATTGCCGTTGGGGGCGTCGTGCCCTTCGCCGCCGATCACCAGCACGCCTTCGGGCAGGCTGACCGTCGACGCGTAGGCCAGCGCGCGCGGCAGCTTGAAGCGCTTGTCGAGCCAGGTCTTGCCGGCGAGGTCCATCACGAACACCTCGTCCCAGTAGACCTTGCCGAGCGTGTTGGCGCGCGTCGCGGTCTGCCCCGGCTCGGGGAAGTTGGCGCCGCCGCCGACCAGCAGCCGGTCGCGGTGCACGCCGGTGATCGGCCCGGCCAGCCCGATCTGCCGCCACCAGGCCGCCTTGACCGGGATCGCCTCCGACCAGTCGGCGCGGTTGGCGGGGATCGAGGGCAGCTCGCGCCAGGTGAAGCCGAGCGGCTGGCTGAGGACGGGGGCGGCGAACCCGAGTGTTCCCAGGGCGAGGGCGGCGAGGCCGATGAGTTTGCGGTGTGGCATGGTGTCTCCTCGAACGCGGCGGCGTCAGAACGTGTGGGCGATGCCCAGGTCGACCTCGGTCAGCGAGGTGCTGCTCGTCAACGGGTTGCTGCGCGCCACGTCGGTGTACACCGAGGTGCGCTTGCTGAAGGCGTACAGCAGGCCGGCGCCGGCTTTCTTCGAGGTGACGGTGCCGGTTGCATTCGACTTGGCCTGCGCAATGGCGGCGCGCAGGGTGAAGGGGCCGCCCAGCGGAACGTGCGGGCCGATGCCCCAGGCGGTGATCTTCAGGTCGCCTTCGGGGTCGTTGATGGCGTACGAGCCGATCAGCTTGGCCACGCCGAAGTCGTAGACGCCGCCCATCTGGATGAACCGGGTGTCGCGGTTGTTGCGCTCGTAGCCGAGCATCGCGAACGCCGGCCCGCTTTCGTAGGTGACCGAGGCGCTGAAGGGCTTGGTGAATTCGGAGTGCTCGGCCTGCATCGCGAAGCGGGCGACCACGCCGCCCAGGTTCGGCGTGTCGTAGAACACCGCGTTGTCCCAGCGCGCTTCGCCGCCGGCGAGTGCGGGCGAGACGCCGGCCGCGCTGAGCGACTTGCTCACGTCGTCGACCGACTTGTAGTAGGCCGTGATCCAGTCCTGCGTGTTGGCCACCGTCGTGACGCCGAACACCTCGATGCGGCCGTTCGGGTCCTGCACCGGCGTCAGCCCGCGCCCGAGGCGCAGCCAGCCCAGCCGGTCGCTGCGCAAGCCGACGCGGCTTTCGCCTTGCCAGAACGGGCGCACGGTGCTTTCGGTCGTCCCGGTGTCGGGATCGAAGCGGTGCTGCAGCGCCGCCGTGGCGGACAGGCCGCCGCCCAGGTCTTCGGTGGCGCGAAAGATCAAGCGGTTGTTGTTGCCGCGGGCCACCTTCCAGTGCGCGGCGTTCGCGGTGTTGTCGTTGTGGGTGACGCCGACGTCGATCAGGCCGGAAATGGTGACCGACGACTGCGCCATGGCGCCGCCGGCGCCCATCACGAAGGCGGCAGCAGCCGCGAGAGATTTGTTCATGCCGGGGACTCCTCAGGGGAAGAAAAAAGGGGGGATATTCCTGCGTTGGAATCCTCGGCGCGGGTATGTGGAATGAACCGTCCGGCCAAGCGATCCCGTCCGAAAATTCTGAGGCAGAGATCTGAGGAGTGGAATATTGATATATGAACTGGATACGTATGTACTGGTGATTTATGTGCCTTAGTTTGTGGCCACTGTCGGCGAATATGGTGGCCGGCAAGGGAATCCATGAAGTTGCATCATTGGATACCTGACATTTGTACCGCTTTGACATCAGAGGACCTCGGGCGTAGTCTGCCTCCCATTGCACGAATCCGCTTCAGCGGCCCAGTATGTCTGTGACCAAGGTCCCGGTTTATCGCCAAGCCCAGATCGATATCAAGGAATATATCGAGCGGCATGGCTTGAAGCCCGGGGACGCGCTGCCGGCCGAAGAGCGATTCGCACAGGAAATCGGCATTGGCCGCCTGGCGCTGCGCGAGGCATTGAAAGCACTCGATTCGCTGGGCATCGTCGAGACGCGTCACGGCGAGGGCGTGTTCGTCAAGGAGTTTTCCTTCGACTCGATCCTCGAGAACCTGCCCTATGCGATGTGCGCCACCCATTCGCAGGTTCAAGGCCTGTTGCAGGTGCGCTCGTACCTCGAATTCGGCGCGGTGCTCGACGTCGTCAACCACATTTCCGCCGATGCCCTGCAGAAGCTGCGCCTGCTGGCCGACCGGATGGCCGCCAAGGCGAAGGCCGGCGAGAACTTCGGCGACGAAGACCGGGCCTTTCATGCCGAGATGTACCGCTGCCTCGGAAACCGCTTTCTCGATTCGCTGATCGACCTTTTCTGGGAGGCCTTCCGGCGCATGAACGGCAGCGCCGAAGGGGCTGCCGACCTGTGGGTGCTCGAAAGCCGCGCCGCCGATCACCTGCAGATCGTCGACATGCTGGAACGGCGCGATGCGCTGGGCCTGCTGGCGGCGCACCGCAAGCATTTCCAGTACCTCCTGACGCGCTTTCCACGCGATCCCCAGGACCCCCGCGACCCGCAACCCGCGAACCCAAGCCCGCAAAGGTGCCGTCCATGCCCGTGAATCTCCGCCTGCTCGCAGGCCTGCTGTCCGCTTGTGCCGCCGTCCCGTTCGCGGCCACTGCCCAGACCTTCGTCGGTGCGTTCGACGTGGGCCCGGGCGGCAACCCGCAGAAGTTCAACCCGCTGGTCGCGCCGGCCGGCTTCGGCTTCTACAACAAGTACTTCAGCACGCTGACGCTGTATGACGTCGGCCTGCAGAAGATCTCCGGCGACCTGGCCGAGAGCTGGGCCTATGCGGCCGACGGCAAGACCTTGACGGTCAAGCTGCGCAGCGGCGTCAAGTGGCATGACGGCAAGCCGCTCGGCGCGCGCGACGTCAAGTTCACGCTGGACCTGGTGCGCCACCCGGATTCGGCCAGCGTGTTCGCCGGCCGCCTCGAAGCCGTCGCCGAGGTCAAGGTGGTCGACGAGCTGACGCTGGCGATCGGCCTGAAATCGCCCGACGTGACGCTGCCCGATGCCTTCACCAGCATCATGATGCTGCCCGAGCACCTGCTGGCGAAGATGGCGCCCAAGGACCTGCGCAACGCCGACTGGTGGAAGTCGCCGGTCGGCAGCGGTCCGTTCCGCTGGATCAAGTACCTGCCCGACCAGTACGTCGAGCTCGAGGCCAACAAGGACTTCCACCGCGGCCGCCCGAAGCTCGACAAGCTCGTCAACCGCTATTTCAAGGACGTCAGCTCGGCCGCCATCGCGCTGCAGGCCGGCGAGATCCAGCACACCTACCTGACGCTGGACCAGGTCAAGGAGAACCAGTCCCACGCGGTCTTCGACGTGGTGTCGGGGCCGTCGAACGTGCTGAACTACATCGGGTTCAACAACGGCGACCCGCGGTTCCAGGACATCCGGGTGCGCCGCGCGCTGCTGCTCGCGATCGACCGCGCGGCGATCGTCAAGAGCATCTACGGCGGCAACGCACGGCTGGGGAACTGCGTGCTGACGCTGCCGAAGTACGTCCCCGGCTACCTGGAGCGCTACGAGACCAACGTGGCCAAGGCGCGGGCGCTGCTCGAGGAAGCCGGCTGGAGCAAGCTCAGCAAGGGCGAGCCGGTCGAGCTGCTCACCTACTACAGCGACCAGCTCTCGAAGGACGTGCTGGCCGCCATCCAGGCGATGCTGGCCGGCGTCGGCGTGGCCGTGAAGCCGCGCTTCGTCGACACGCCCACCTACAGCCAGATCGTCGACGCCGGCAAGTTCTCGCTGGTGTTCGCGGGGCAGGGCAATGGCCCGGACCCGAGCGTGCTGAACACCGTGCTCGATTCGAACTATGCCCCGCCGAAGGGTCTGAACCGGATGCGCATCAGCATTCCCGAGCTCGACAAGCTGATCGGCGCCGGCCAGCAGGAGGTCGACGAGGGCAAGCGCGCCGAGGTCTACAAGCAGATGTGCAAGCTGACCAACACGCAGTTGCCGCTGCTGCCGCTGTGGACCGCGAACCGCTTCGGCGGCTTCGCCCGCAACGTGCAGGGGGCGCTGTGGACGCCCGCGCCGGGTGGCGGCCGCTACCAGGACTACCCCGAGCGCTGGTCGCTGCGCTGATCTTCCTCCCGGCAGTCCGCGATGAAGTACCTGTTGAACCGCCTTCTCGTCAACGTGCCGACGCTGTTTGCCATCCTGGTGTCGGTGTTCGTGCTGATCAACCTGGCGCCGGGCGACCCGGTCGATGCCTTCGTGCCGCCGACGGCGACGCTGAGCGACGTGCAGAAAGAGGCGCTGCGGCACGAGCTGGGCCTCGATCGCCCGCTGCCGGTGCGCTTCGCGATGTGGGTGCAGCAGGTGGCGCAGGGCGACCTGGGGCTGCGCTACAAGGACGGCAGCAAGGTGCTGGACGAGATCGCGCGCCGCGTGCCGCCGACGCTGATGCTCGCGTGCGCCGGCCTGCTGGGCGGCTCGCTGCTGGGCATTGCGCTGGGCATCGTGTCGGCACGGCGCGCCAATTCGGCCCTCGACCATGCGCTGTCGCTGCTGTCCTATCTTGCGATCAGCAGCCCGGCCTTCCTGGTCGGCATCGTGTGCCTGTACCTCTTCGCGTTGCAGGCCGGCTGGTTCCCGGCCGGCGGCTATTCGACGCCGGGCCGCGGCGACTGGCGCGACATCGCCGCCCACCTGGTGTTGCCGGCCGGCGCGCTGTCGATCCAGTTCGTCGCGATCCTCACGCGCTACACGCGCGCCGGCATGCTCGAGGCGCTGGGCCAGGACTTCATCCGCACCGCCACCGCGCGGGGCGTGCCGGCGCATGCCGTGGTGCTGCGCCACGCGTTCCCGAACGCGCTGATCCCGCTGGTCACCGTCATCGGCGCGAGCTTCGGCTCGCTGCTCGGCGGCGCGGTGTTCGTCGAGACGGTGTTCTCGTGGCCCGGCATGGGCACGCTGTTCCTCGACGGCATCGAGAGCCGCGACTACCCGCTGATCATGGGCATCGCCTTGTTCATGGCCCTGGCCATCCTGGCGGTGAATCTGCTCACCGACATCGTCTATTCGTGGATCGATCCGCGCATCACGCTGCGCTGATGCAGCCGCCCCCACCCATGCCGTCCACCCGCCCATCCGCCACCGCGTGGCGCAAGTTCAGCCGCAACCGCTTCGCGCTGGCGGCCCTCGTCGCCTTCGTGCTGATCAGTGCGCTGTGCCTGCTGTCGCGCCTGCTGCTGGACGCCGATCCGAACGCCATCGACCTCTCGGCCACGCTGCGCCCGCCGTCGGCCACCCATTGGCTGGGCACCGACCAGACCGGCCGCGACATGCTGGCGCGCACGCTGGCCGCCGGCCGGGTGTCGATCGGCGTGGGCGCCGGCAGCGTGCTGCTGGCGCTGCTGATCGGCACGGTGCTGGGCGGGCTGGCGGGCTATTTCGGCGGGCGCGTCGACATGCTGGTGATGCGCGTGGTCGACCTGGTGATGACCTTCCCGCCGATCATCGTGTTGCTGACGCTGGCCGCCGTCATCGGGCCGGGCACCGGCAAGACGATGCTGATCATCGGCCTCCTGTCGTGGCCGCTGGTGTGCCGGCTGGTGCGGGCGCGGGTGCTGAGCGTGCGCGAGATGGACTACGTCGCTGCCGCGCGCACGCTGGGCGCCGGGCATGCCTACATCCTGCTGCGCCACTGCCTGCCGAACACCGTCGACGTGCTGGTGGTGTTCACCTCGCTGGGTTTCGTCACCGCGATCATGGCCGAGGCCGGGCTGAGCTTCCTGGGGCTGGGCGTGCAACTGCCCGATGCCAGCTGGGGCAGCCTGGTCGGCATCGCGCGCGAGGCGGCCGTGATGAAGCAATACCCGTGGATCTGGCTGCCGGCCAGCCTGTGCATCGTCGGCACCGCACTGGCCGTCAACTACATCGGCGACGGCCTGCGCCAGCTGGTCGATCCGAAGGCCGACGCCTGAACTCCTTCATCCAACCCCCGAGCTTCAACCCGGAGACCTTCCATGCCATCCCTCGAACTGCACGGCATCATCCCGCCGGTCGCGACGCCCTACACCAGCGACCGCCAGGTCGACAAGGCCAGCCTGCGCAAGGTGGTCCGCCACCTGCTCGACGGCGGCGTGCACGGCCTGTTCCTGCTCGGTTCGACCAGCGAATGCGTGTTCCTCGGTCCGCAGCAGCGCGCCGACGTGCTCGAGGTGGCGCTGGACGAAGCCCGGGGCCGCGTGCCGGTCGTCGCCGGCGTGATGGACGCGACGACGGACCACGTGATCGCGCATGCGCGGCAGGCGCAGGCCGCGGGCGTCGACGGCCTGGTCGTCACCGCGCCGTACTACACGCGCACCAGCCAGCCCGAGATCGTCGATCACTTCGCGTACGTCAAGGATGCGGTGGCGCTGCCGCTCATCGCCTATGACATCCCCGTCTGCGTGAACGTGAAGCTGGCACGCGAGACCATCGCCGAGATGTCCGCACGCGGCATGATCGCG
This sequence comes from Rhizobacter sp. P2_D12, assembly GCF_056404395.1. NCBI lineage: Bacteria > Pseudomonadati > Pseudomonadota > Betaproteobacteria > Burkholderiales > Sphaerotilaceae > Rhizobacter > Rhizobacter sp. P2_D12. Next base: position 115,697 of record NZ_JBFUEB010000003.1, read on the forward strand.
GCGCTGAAGGACAGCAGCGGCGACGACGGCAACCTGCGCATGGTGATGCTCGACCATGCCGACCGACCCGGCTTCGCGGTGCTCACGGGTTCCGAGATCGTCGCCGACTGTGCGCTGCTGGGCGGCGCCGCGGGCTGCGTGCCGGGCCTGGGCAATGTCGACCCCGCCGGCTACGTGCGCCTGTACGACGCGGCGCGGCGCGGCGACTGGGCCGCGGCGCGCAAGGAACAGGAGCGCCTGATCGCGCTGTTCCAGATCGTGTTCCAGGGCCTGCCGCACACCAGCATGGGAGCCTCCGGCGTCGGCGGCTTCAAGACCGCGATGCAGCTGATGGGGCTGATCGAGCACCGTCACATGGGGCGCCCGAACCGCCTGCTGCCGGACGCGGCGGTGGCCCGGGTGCGGCAGATCCTGGTCGACACCGGGATGCTGTGATGGCCGATCGCGACACCGTCCTCGACGTGCGCGGCCTGTGCACCTCGTTCGGCAGCGCGGCCGCCGGGGCGGGCGCGGTGACCGCGGTGAACGACGCCAGCTTCTCGATCCGCCGCGGCGAGACGCTGGTGCTGGTCGGCGAATCGGGCTGTGGCAAGTCGGTCACCTCGCACTCGCTGATGCGGCTGCTGCCGGCGTCGGCGTCGCTGCGCGGCGAGGCCTGGCTGACCGGGCGCGACGGGCGGCGCACCGAGCTGCTGTCGCTCGGCGCGGATGCGATGCGGCGCGTGCGCGGGCGCGAGCTCGGCATGATCTTCCAGGAGCCGATGACCTCGCTCAATCCCTTGCAGCGCGTCGGCGACCAGATCGCCGAACCGTTGCTGGCCCACGGCCTGTGCTCGCGCGGCGAGGCGCGGCGGCGTGCGATCGAGCTGCTGCGGCAGGTCGGCATCGCGGAGGCCGAGACCCGCGCGATCCAGTACCCGCACCAGATGTCGGGCGGCATGCGGCAGCGCGTGATGATCGCGTCGGCGCTGGCCTGCCGGCCCTCGGTGCTGATCGCCGACGAGCCGACCACTGCGCTCGACGTCACGGTGCAGGCGCAGATCCTGCGGTTGATCCGGCGCCTGCAGCGCGAGATGGGGATGGCGGTGCTGTTCATCACGCACGACATGGGCGTCGTGTCGCAGATCGCGGACCGCGTCGCGGTGATGTACGGCGGCCGGCTGGTGGAGGTCGCCGACAAGCGCACGCTGTTCACGCAGCCGCGGCACCCGTACACCCGCGGCCTGCTGGCGGCGGTGCCCGATCCGAGGCTGCGCGGGCGGCTGCAGGGCATCCCCGGGCAGGTCGAACCGAGCGGGGCTGCACCCGGGTGCGGCTTCGCCAGGCGTTGCGCGCAGGCCGGTCCCGCCTGTTTCAGCACCTTTCCGGCATGGGTGGTCGGCGACGAGGCGCATGCCGTGGCCTGCCACCATCCCGATCCGCTGCGGAGCGTGGCATGACGGCCGACGACACGCTCCTCAGCTTCGACCGGGTCGGGCTGCGCTTCGCGGTGCGCAGCGGCTGGCTCGGCAAGGCCCGTTCGCTGGGCGCGCTGCACGACGTGTCGTTCGCGCTGAAGCGCGGCGAGGTGCTCGGCATCGTCGGCGAATCCGGCTGCGGCAAGTCGAGCCTCGCAAAGCTCGCGATGCGCCTGGTGGCACCGAGCAGCGGCACCATCCGCTACCAGGGCGTACCGCTGGACGAACACCGCGGCGCGGCGGCGCGGCAGTTGTGCGGCGAGGTGCAGATGGTCTTCCAGGACCCGAATGCGAGCCTGAACCCGCGCATGACGATCGCGCAAAGCCTGCATGAGCCGTTCGTGCTGCACCGGCGCGGCACGCACGCGCAGCAGCAGGCGGAGATCGACGGCCTGCTGGCGGCCGTCGGCTTGCCGCCCGAGGTGCTGGCGCGCCATCCGCACGAGCTGTCGGGTGGGCAGAAGCAGCGCGTGGCGATCGCGCGGGCGCTGGCGCTGAAGCCGAAGGTGTTGATTGCCGACGAAGCCGTGGCAGCACTGGACGCCTCGGTCAAGGCGCAGATCGTCAACCTGCTGCTCGACCTGAAGCAGCAGTTCGACCTGTCCATCATCTTCATCTCGCACGACCTGCCGATGGTCGAGACGCTGTGCGATCGCGTGCTGGTGCTGTACCTGGGCCGGCTGATGGAGCAGGCCCCGCGCGACGCGATCGCCACCGGCGGCCTGCATCCCTACACGCAGGCCCTGTGGCGCAGTTCGCCGGCCGTCGATGCCGAGGCATCGCTGGACGACGAGGCGCCCGTGGCCGGCGAGATCCCGAGCCCGTTCGATCCGCCGGCCGGGTGCGTCTTCCACACGCGCTGCCCGCAGGCGATGCCGGCGTGCTCAGCCCAGGTGCCGCCGGCGATCGACTGCGGCGCCGGGCACCGGGTGGCGTGCCTGCTGCAGGCGGCCCCGCAGGCCGATGCTCAGCGCAGGCCGGCGATGTAGTCGGCGACCGCCTTGATTTCCTTGTCGCTCATCTTCGCGGTGACGCCGGTCATCTGCGGGCTGTTCTTGCGCTGGCCGCCGCGGAAGGCGATCAGCTGCGCCTCGGTGTAGTCGGAGTGCTGGCCGCGCACGCGCGGGTACTGGGCGGGGATGCCGGCGCCGGTCGGGCTGTGGCAGCCGGCGCAGGCCGGGACCGCGCGGTCGGCGATGCCGCCGCGGTAGATCTTCTCGCCCAGGGCGACCGATTCCTTGTTCTTCGCGAAGCCGGGCTTGGCGTCCTTCGAGGCGTAGAAGGCGGCGACGTTGCGCATGTCTTCCTCGCTCAGCGTCGAGGCCATGCCCTTCATCACCGGGTTGTCGCGCTTGCCTTCCTTGAACTCGGCCAGCTGCTTGACCAGGTATTCGGGGTGCTGCCCCTGCAGGATCGGGTTGGCCGGGCTGCCGCGCGAACCGTCGGCGGCGTGGCACGCGGCGCACACGTTGGTCGAGATGGCCTGGCCTTTCGCGACGTCGGGCTTGGCGGCCTTGGAAGGTTCGTTGGCAACAGCGGGTGCCACCAGCGCGGCGGCCAACAGCAGACTCGACAGGAAGGTGGCAACAGGCATCATGGCTTCTTGGGGTGGTTGGCTGGACGCGTTTTCAGGTGCAAAACCCGGCGATTTTACAATGCAAGTTTTTGGTGCCCTCCATGACCGAGCAAAACAAATCCGGCACGCCGGTCGATGACGACGCTGGCGACGCGTCCGCGGCGCAGGCTGCGGCGCACAAAAGCGCCCTCGCCTGGACCCACACCGCCCGCTTCCTGACCACCGCCAGCCAGCTGAACCAGCTGCCCCAGACCGAGCTGCCCGAGATCGCCTTCGTCGGCCGCTCGAACGCCGGCAAGTCGACCGCGATCAACACGCTGACGCAGCAGAAGCGGCTCGCGTTCGCTTCCAAGACGCCCGGGCGCACCCAGCACATCAACCTGTTCGAGCTCGGCCCGAAGGACGTGCCGGACGCCTTGTTCGCCGACCTGCCGGGCTACGGCTACGCGGCGGTGGCGCGCTCGGCCAAGCAGCGCTGGCAGGAGGTGATGGCCAACTACCTGCAGGTGCGCCGCAGCCTGTCGGGCGTGGTGCTGATGGTCGATTCGCGCCTCGGCCTGACCGAACTGGACCGCAACCTGCTCGAATTCGTCGCCCCTCGGGTGGGCACCGGCGAGGTGCGGCTGCTGGTGCTGCTGACCAAGGCCGACAAGCTGAACCGCCGCGAGGCGGGCGCGGCGCTTGCCGCCACCCAGGCGGTGCTGGGCGAGCTGTCGAGCGACGAGGCCGACATCGGCATCGCGCTGTTCTCGGCGCTCAGCAAGGCCGGCGTCGGCGACGCGGCCTGCGTGCTGCGCGACTGGGTCCACCCGGCGGCCGCATGATCGAGACCTTCGACGCGGCGCTGCCGCACGGCATCACGCTCAGCTGCCGTGCCAGCGGCCCGCGCGGCGCACCGGTCATCGTCTTCCTGCATGGGTTTCCCGAGGCGGCTTTCGTCTGGGACGGGCTGCTGCGCCACTTCGGCGGCCGCTACCGCTGCATCGCCCCGAACCTGCGCGGCTACGAGCGCTCGTCGGCGCCGCCGCAGGTCGAGGCCTACCGCGCGAAGCACCTGGTGACCGACCTGCTGGCGCTGGTCGCGCTCGAAACCACCGCCCCGCTGGCCGCGCTGGTGGCGCACGACTGGGGCGGCGCGGTGGCGTGGAATCTTGCGGTGCAGCATCCGCAGGCGCTGGAGCGCCTGGTGATCGTCAATTCACCGCACCCCGGGACCTTCCTGCACGCGTTGCAGACCGACCCGCAGCAGCAGGCGGCCAGTGCCTACATGAACACCTGGAGCCGCCCGCAGGCCGAGGCCGAGCTGTCGGCCGACGATTTCGCGGGCCTGTGGCCGGCCTTCACGCGCATGGGGGCGCAGGATCCGGCGCATCCCGGCGGCGGCTGGCTGACGCCGGCCGTGAAGGAACAGTACCGCGAGGTGTGGCGCCATGGCCTGACCGGGGCGCTGAACTACTACCGTGCGTCGCCGCTGCGCCCGCCGACCGGGCCGGACTCGCCGGTGCTGACCTTGCGCTTCCCACCCGAGTTCGTCACCGTCACGGTGCCGACGCATGTGATCTGGGGCGATGCCGATACCGCCTTGCCTGCGTCGCTGCTGGAGGGGTTGGAGATGTTCGTGCCGACGCTGACCGTGACCCGGGTGCCGGGGGCGACGCACTGGATCGTGCACGAGATGCCGGCCTTGGTCGCTGCTGAGATCGAGCGGGCATTGACGTAGCCCGGATGGGCATCCGGGTTACACGACCACGTAGCGTCCTTCGAGCAGCCGGGAGGCTGACACCAGGTGCTCGCGCAGCATCGGGAACAGGTCGGATGACGACTCCGTCGCGAAGATCTGCCGGGCCCGTTTCGCCGGCGAGTACTCGACGTTGACCAGGCAGGCCGAGTGCCCGCTGCAATACTCCAGCAGCTCCGGCCCCAGGAAGTGGACCGCCCAACCTTCGGACGACTCCACGCTGCCGTCGCCGATCCGCATCAATTCGCTGTCCGTCATGGTTGCCTCGTCCAACTGCTCTTGCTGGAGGCCAGTTTAGGAACGGCACCGGCGCTTGGCATCCCCCCGAACGCGGCAGGACACCCCGTCGCGGTGTCTCTTCCGTCACGGTCGGCCGATGAACAGGTACACGCCGGCGCTGCCGCGCGGTGCCCAGGTCAACCCGAGGTACAGCGGACCGATGCCGGTGTCGGCCCCGACGAACAGGCTCATGCCGCTGCGCAGGTCGTTGGCCTTCACCTCGCTGCTGAACTCCCAGGCGTTGCCGGCTTCCAGCGAGCCGCCGGCGAACAGCCCGCGGGTGAGCACCGGCGTGTAGTCCAGCCGCTGGTAGTAGGCCAGCCGGCCGAACACCAGGTAGTTGCCCTCGATCTGCCCCGGCAGGTAGCCCGACATCTGCTGGAAACCGCCCAGCGTGTAGCGGCCCAGGCCGGTTGCCGAGCGCTGGTCGGCGTGCTGCACGCGGGCCAGCGCATTCAGCGTGTGGGCGCCCCAGCTGCCGACGACCGTGCCCTCGGTCTCGATGCGGGTGAAGCGCTCCGACTCGCTGCCGGTGAAGGTGTCGCTGCGCCGGCCGGTGACGACCTCGCCCTGGAAGCGGTAGCCGTGCAGCGGGAAGTTCGCGTAGTCGAGCTGGTCGACCACCACGCCCATGCGCAGGCCCGACTCGTCGGTGGTCACCGTCTCGCGCGGGCCGGTGTAGTCGGCCGACAGGATCTCGGGCTCGTTGCGCAGCGTCAGGTGCGTGAGGCCGATGCGCAACTCGCCGAACTGGCCCCAGGGCTGGCCCAGGTCGACGCCGAAGCGTCCGCTGCTGCGGTTGAAGCGGCCGCGCTCGGAGCCGGTCGCGCCGTTGTAGACGGAAACCTTGCGCCGCTCGATCTCGCCGTAGCCGGCGACGAACCAGTCGTTCGAGATGCCCAGCGTCCAGTTCAGCGGGTGGTAGAGCTCGGTGAACAGCCGCGGCACCTCGCCGATCTGCAGCTGGTTGCGCCATTCGGTGCCGTTGCTGTCCAGCCAGTGGCGGTTGTGGCTGATCTTCAGGTTGAAGGCGCTGCGGCCGCTGAAGTCGGTGTTCATGTCCAGCCCGACGCGGAAGTAGTGCGGGCCCCAGGGCTTGTCCTCCAGGTCGAAGACCAGGCCGTCGCCGCGGTCGGTGGACACCAGTTCGTAGTCGGCGCGCACGTAGTCGCCGCTCGCGGCCAGCCGGCGCGCGTCGCGCTCGGCCTTGGCGGCATCGAAGGGCTGGCCGGGCGTCGATTCGAGCTGCGCGGCGAAGCGCTTCGGGTTGGTCAGGCGGCTGCCTTCGAACTCGACGAAGCCGAGCGTGGCCTGCGGCACCGGCTCGCGCGGGTGGCCGGCCTTCCATTGCGCATAGGCCTCGGGCGCCAGCGACAGCGCGGCCAGCCGCGGCGCGAGCTGCTCGGCGCCCTGCTCGCCGAGCGCGATCAGCTCGCGCGTCCTGCCGAAGTCGCCGGAGGTCAGCTCGCCCAGCTGCGGCGAGACCAGCACGTCGCGGCCGGTCAGCGATTCCAGGCTGCGCCGCACGTTCTGCTCGGTCAGGATGTTGATCATCTGCGCCGTCAGGCCACCCACCGAACCGAGCGTCTTGCGCCCGGCCAGCGGCGTGCCGATGTTGACGACGATCACGATGTCGGCACCCAGCGAGCGCGCGACGTCGACCGGCACGTTGTTGACCAGGCCGCCGTCGCCGAGGATGTGGTCGTCGATCTCGGTTGGCGGGAACACGCCCGGCACGCTCATGCTGGAGCGCAGCGCGAGCGCCAGGTCGCCCTGGCTCAGGATCACCGCGCGGCCGTCTTCCATGTCGGTGGCGACGGCGCGGAACGGGATCGGCAGGCGGTCGAAATCGCGCACCGCGCGCACCGGCAGCGTGTAGCGGCGCAGCAGCGTCTCCAGCCCGCGGCCCGACAGCGCGCCGAGCGGCGCGCGCAATTCGCCGTCGCGCATGCCGAACTCGATCACCGGCGAGATCTCGAAGTCTTCCTCCTTGCGCCGCTGCGACAGCTGCTGGCGGTCGACGCGGTTGGCGAACACCGCGTCCCAGTTGACCTTCAGCAGCTCGCGCTCCAGCGTGCCGGCGTCCATGCCGCTCGCATACAGGCCCCCGATGATCGCGCCCATCGAGGTGCCGGCGATCACGTCGATCGGCACGCGCTCGCGCTCCAGCACCTTCAGCACGCCGACGTGCGACAGGCCGCGTGCGCCGCCGCCCGACAGCACCAGGCCGATGCGCGGCCGGGCCGGTGGCTGCGGGTCGGCCGCACGGGCCAGCATCGCCGTCACCAGGAATGCGAACAGCACCATCCCCCCGCGCATCGCGCGCAACCTGCCTGCGGGAACCATGGTCAGCGCAGCGTGGCCAGGCTTCGCAGCATCCCGTCGACCGCGCGCTGCACCAGCGAGTAGTCGGACAGCGAGATCAGCAGGTCGGCCCCGCGCAGGCGCTCGAGCGCGCGCTGCGTGACCGAATGGGTGTCGCCGGCCTGCTCGCCGGCAAACAGGTAGAGCTGGCCGCTCTCGCTGCGCCACAGCAGCCGCATGTGGCTCCAGCGGCCGAGCAGGAACACGCGGTAGGGCAGGCCGACCTTCATCCTCGCGACCCAGGCGGCCGGCTCGTTGCCGTCGGGCACGGGGCCGCTCGGCAGCCATTCGGCCGGCACGGTGTCCATCGACCCGAGGTCGATCAGCGAATCGCTGAACGGCGCGCCGGTGTCGGGTGGCGGCTCGACGGTTTCCTCGCGCATGCGGCGCACGATCTCGTCCGGCGTGGCCTCGCGCTCGGGGGCTGCCGGGGCGCGGCTGCCGGGTTTCATGGCCTCGCTGTGGATCGCGACCAGCTCGTCGAGCACGGCCTGCTGTTCCTCGGCCGGCACGTCGACCAGCGCCATGCCGGCGCGCAGCTGCTTCAACAGGCCCGGCAGCATGCCCAGCAGGCGCAGCCGGCTTTGCGGGTGATCGGGCAGGCGCAGGCTCCACAGCAGGTCGTCGACCGCCTTGACGTAGTGGCGGCTCGGCTCGGCCTGGTCGCCGAAGCGGGTGAAGGCCTCGGCCAGCACGCGCGCCCAGGTGCCGGTGACGAAGCGGCGGATCGCCGGCGTCGTGCGGATCGCTGCCATCTGCTCGGCAAGCCGGTGCGACAGCTCGCGCTGCAGCCGCTCGCGCTGCTCGGCCGTCACCAGCGTCGCGATGGTGCCGCGCGCGGCCACCTGCTCGTGGCGCAGCTGTTCGGCCACGCAGGCCTCGACGCGCGCCAGGCTGCGCCGGTACAGCGCCGCGTCCTGCAGCGGCTCGGCCAGCATCTCGCCGACCAGGCCTTCGCAGAATTCGAGGAAGCGCGCGAGCCGCGGATCGCCGTGCTGCGGGTAGGCCACCGCGGCGCCGGCGACGCGGTCCATCAGCTGCCACACCGGGTGGTCGTGGATCTCCATCATGCGCGGGTCGCGCAATGCGACGCGCAAGGTCGAGACCTGCAGCCGTCCCATCAGCGTGCGCAGCGCCTGCGGCAGCATCGGGTCGGCAAGGATGCTCTCGAACAGGCGCGACAGCAGCTCGATGATCTGGCGCTCGACCGTCTCGTCGGCGGCGCTCAGCAGCGAGCCGCGGTACTCCGCGAGGCGCGACGACGGCGTGCCCTCGCGCTGCGGGTCGGCCGGCAGCCGGTCGAGCATGGCCTCGATGCGCGAGAGTGCCTGTTCGAGCGCCGGTCCGAGCGCCGCCTGCCGTGCGCTGCCGCTGGCCGCTGGCGACGGCGCGGCGTCGCCGCCGGGCATGCTGCGCACCAGCCCTTCGAGCGCGCCCGGCAGGGTCACGTCGACCTGCGGCTTGCGCGCCGCACCGGCGCCGGGTGCGAACACCACCGTGCGGTAGATGCTCGGCTCGATGCCCTGCGCTTCGAGCCGCGAGCAGGCGGCGGCCCAGGCCATGCGCAGCAGGCCGGTCATCACGGTCGACGAGATGCGCAGCAGGATGGCCTGCTGCACCGGGATGGTCGTCACGTCGCCGGCGGCGGTCCACAGCGCGCGCGCATAGGCCAGCGGGCGCAGCGGGTTGGATTCGGCCGTGGTGTGGGTCTGGCCGCGCAGCGTCGACGTGAAGGTCTGCAGCTCGCGCAGCTCCCACTCGGTGCCGGTGTCGATCTGCTGCACCGCGCGCGAGATCTCGATGTCGGCCTCGACGCGGCCTTCGTCCATCAGCTGCAGCCCGCTCATGCTGCGCGGCCCGGCGCCGGGGGCGGTGTCTGCGGCGGGCTCCAGCTCTTCGAGCACGCGCTCGCGCAGCGCGTCGACGAAGCTGCGCTGGAAGCGGCCCGCATGGCGCTGCAGCGCGTCGACCAGGTCGAAGTGGTGCTGCTTCTCGCTGGCCAGCAACTGGTCGCGCGGCTGGCGCAGCTGTTCGACCATCGCGGCGGTGGTGCGCGAGATGAGGTCGGGGGCACGGCCCAGTTCGTCGTCGATGAAGCGCTGGAGCAGGGGGGCGATCGGCATGCCGATATTGTGCTGCTCCCGACGGAAAAGGTTCGTCGCCGCGTCATCGGGGATGAATCCGAAAGCAAAAAAGCCCGCTCTTCGCAGAGCGGGCTTTGTCGTGAGCCTTTCGGCTTGAGGCTTAGAACGAGTGGCGAATGCCAGCCGTGAACTCGGTGATGTTGCGATCATCAGCCGTCGTCAGGCCGGCCGGCACGGCGCTGGCCCAGCGGTTGGCGTAGGTGTCGCCGTCGTTCTTGAAGCGCGTCACCGCGGTGTACAGGTTGGTGCGCTTGGACAGGTCGTACTGGTAGCCC